>JBGYKY010000113.1:0-6823 GCA_041836105.1 Bacillota bacterium
GCTGCTGGTGGAGATGGACGGCTTTGCGGAGAATGCCGGCATTATCATTCTGGCAGCGACCAATCGCCCCGACATTTTGGATCCGGCTTTGCTGCGGCCCGGACGATTTGATCGGGAAGTGGTCATCGGCGTGCCCGACATCAAGGGACGGGAGGCTATCTTCCGGGTCCATTCCAAGAACAAGCCCCTGGACGCCGAGGTGGAGCCCAAGGTACTGGCCCGGCGGACGCCCGGATTTACGCCGGCGGATATTGAGAACCTCCTGAATGAAGCGGCGCTGATCGCCGCCCGGAGAAACGGCAGGAAGATCCGGATGAACGAAATCGAGGAGGCTATTACTAAGGTCATCGCCGGGCCGGAAAAGAAAAGCCGGGTCATCAGCGAGGCGGAAAGAAAACTGACAGCGTACCACGAGGCAGGCCATGCCATTGTGGCCAGGATGATGCCCAACACCGATCCGGTGCACCAGATCACCATTATCCCCAGGGGCCGGGCCGGGGGCTTTACCATGATTTTGCCCAAGGAGGATCGGTACTATGCGACCAAAACCTCGATGACGGAGCAGATCGTCCACCTGCTGGGAGGACGGGTAGCGGAAAAGCTGACCCTCAACGACATCAGCACGGGCGCCAGCAACGACATTATGCGGGCCACGGAGATCGCCCGAGCCATGGTGACCAAGTACGGATTCAGCGACAGGATCGGGCCGGTGAATTACAGCTCCGAGGAGGAAGTGTTCCTAGGTAAGGATTTCTCTACCCGAAAGAATTTTTCCGAGGAAATCGCCTCGGAAATCGACGAAGAAATTCGTACGATCATTCAGGAGGCCTATGACACGGCGGAGCGCCTGCTGACGGAAAAAATGGATCTTCTTCACACGGTGGCCGCGGCGCTGCTGGAGATCGAAACCCTGGACGGCGAGCAGTTCGAGATGCTGTTTGACGGCAGGATGACGGCGGAAGAGCTGGCGGAGGACGTGCGCCGGAAGGAAGAGGAAATCCGGCATTCCAATGCGGTAGAAGCGGCGGAAACGGAAGACCTGCTGGCCCGGGACGAAGAGCCGTTGGAGTATGAGGAGATTTGCAGGGACACGCAGGAAAACGACGATCCGGCTGACGGAGATGCGACGGAGACGCCGGCAGATGAAGACGGCCCTGAGGACGGGGAAAAACGGTAGAAGGCAAAAGAGGAGCGTCAGATGAAGATAACGGTGAGGGATTGCCTCGGGTTTGAAATGCTGAGATCGGCCAGGCTTGTGGCAGGCGAAAAGGGCTTGCCCAACCGGATCAAAGGCGTTTCCGTCATTGATGCCGCAGAGGTTTCCGACGTAGAGAATTTCCTGGCGCAGAAGGGGGAGCTGGTATTGACCGGCTTCTTCGGCATGAAGGAGGAGCCGGTCAAGCAGGCCCGGGTGGTGGAGGTTCTGGCGGATGCCGGAGCGGCCGCCCTGGTGGTTCTTTATCTGGGATCCTCCATTACCCACCTGAGCAAGGAAGTGACGGATGCGGCGGACAAGCGGGGATTACCCCTGATCCTGGTGCTGACGGAAAAGCGCAAGGTGACTTATTCCGACATCATTTCCGAACTGATGGAAAAGCTGCTGTACAGCGATCACTTTGAAAACCGGCTGATCAGCAACACCATTTTCCATCTGCTCAACTTTGAAAAGCACAGCAATTTTCAGTCTGCGGTTCGCGAAGCCGCCATCAATAACGATTTTCAGCTGATCATCCTCAGCAGCGACTTTAATCCCATCCTGTCGGTGGAGACCCGCCACAAGGCAACCATCGCCGATGCGATCAATCTGGGCAGGGAACGGGAGGTAGACAAGGCCGCCGTATATACCATGATCGACGTTAACGGAGTCCTGACCTACTGGGGTCCGGTGATGATCAACGGCGAAAAATATTTTATGTTCATTGTGGATAACGAGGATTCCTATTCGGCGGGGGAGATCACAAAGCTGGCGGAGATTATCGAGCTGGCCATGGGCATGTGGAAGTACACTCCGGAGCGGGATGCCCGGTCGGAATTTATCAAGGCCCTTCGACGGGGGAATAAGAGCCTGGCCTACACGCTGAAGACGGAGGCGGGTATCGATAGCGCCGAGATCCTCAGTGTCTTTTATGCCAAGGGGATTGAGAAGAGTCGCGGGTTCCGCCACATTGCAGAGTTTGAAAGCCGGGAGGGCCTTTTGGTGATGAAGATCACCGAAGGAGAGGATACCTACGGCATGATCTACACCAGGGGTCGCAGGGGCGACGAGGGGCAGCACGCCGGACGGAGCTGCTGCATCGACCTGTTCAATCGCCTGAAGGAGGAAAAGACCGTCCGGATTTTTCACGTAACGGGCATCGACGGCATTGAAGGGGCGGCGGACGCCTATCGGCTGATCAGTGAGGCGTGGACCTTTGCTCAGAACGTGTTTCCCTACAAGCGGGTCTTTACCAAATACGAGCTGGCGCTGGTCAGCAACTGCATCAACATCCAGCTGCAGGGGGGCTTCGTTAAAAAGAATTATCTGGAGCTGCTGGAGCCCTTTCAGGAGGCGACCGACAATAAGGGAAGGCAGCTGCTGGATACCCTGGAGACCTTTGTGCTGGACGCCGGGATGAACAGCGCAAAGACTTCGGAATTTATGGGGATCCACACCAACACGGTGCAATACCGGCTGAAAAAAATTCACGAGATGCTGGACGTGGAAATCACCGGTAATCGGGTGATCCCCGGGCTGACCATCGCCTTGGCGCTGAAGCGGCTGGAAAGGGTCGTCCGATGAGTTGAAAAGCGGGGCCGAAGGGCCCGCCAAAAGCTTGATTTTTTTGGGAAGAATAATGTATACAAAAGAATAAAATGTTGCAAAATAGAGGCTTCTAATATATAGTGAATCTGTGTTTGTGTGCGCATGAGACCGGTAAGGCCCAACGTAACCCGATAACACTTGAAGGAGGAAACCATATATGAACAAGTTAGAAGAGCTTCGCAGTCTGAAAGCGAAGATTGCACTGGGAGGCGGACAGAAAAGGATCGATGCCCAGCATGCCAGCGGGAAGCTGACGGCCAGGGAACGACTGGACATTCTGTTCGACTCCGGCAGCTTTGTGGAGCTGGATGTGTTTGTTTCCCACCGATCCACCAATTTTGACATGGCGGATAAAAAGGCGCCGGGAGACGGGGTAGTTACCGGATATGGAACCGTAGACGGCCGCCTGGTCTTTGCATATGCTCAGGACTTTACGGTGCTGGGCGGCTCCCTGGGTGAGTATCACGCAGAAAAAATCGTCAAGGCTCAAAAGATGGCGCTGAAGATGGGTGCGCCCATCGTCGGCCTCAATGACTCCGGCGGCGCCCGCATTCAGGAGGGCGTCAACGCCCTGTCCGGGTTTGGAAAGATTTTTTACAACAACACCATTTCATCCGGTGTGATTCCTCAGATTTCTGTTATCATGGGCCCCTGCGCAGGCGGCGCTGTGTATTCTCCCGCTATTACCGATTTCGTTTTCATGGTGGATAAGACCAGCCAGATGTTCATCACCGGTCCTCAGGTGATCAAGACCGTTACGGGCGAGGAGGTGTCCGCCGAGGCACTGGGCGGCGCGATGACTCACAACTCCGTCAGCGGTGTCGCTCACTTCATCGGCAAGGACGACAGGGACACCCTGGCTCAGGTCCGGCAGCTGCTGGGCTTTATGCCCTCCAATAATCTGGAGACGGCTCCCCTGCATCCCACCGGCGATGACCCTAACCGACAGATCCCGGAATTCAACGAAATTATCCCGGAAAATCCCAACAAGGCCTACGATATGTATCAGGTCATCCGCGGGCTGGCGGACGACGGCGTCATCTTCGATGTAATGCCCCATTACGCTAAGAATATGATCACCTGCTACATTCGCCTGGACGGTCAGACTGTTGGCGTTATTGCCAATCAGCCCAAGGTGGGCGCCGGGTGCCTGGACATCAATGCGTCCGATAAGGCGGCTCGGTTTATCCGTCGCTGCGATGCGTTTAACACGCCGCTGCTGACCATCGAGGATGTACCGGGCTTCCTGCCGGGTACGGATCAGGAGCTGGGCGGCATCATCCGCCACGGCGCCAAGATGCTGTATGCCTACTGCGAAGCTACCGTCCCCAAGATCACGCTGATTCTTCGAAAAGCCTACGGCGGCGCGTACATCGGCATGTGCAACAAGGAACTGGGCGCCGATCTGGTTCTGGCATGGCCCAGTGCACAGATTGCCGTTATGGGCGCTTCCGGCGCGGCCAACATCGTTTTCAAAAACGACATTGCCAATGCGGACGATCCGGTGGCCAAGCGGGAAGAGAAGATCGCCGAATACGAAGAAAAGTTTAACAACCCGTACCGCGCGGCGGAAATGGGCTATGTAGAAGATATCATCGAACCGTCGACCTCCAGACAGCGGATCATCAGCGGCTTTGACATGCTCAGCTCCAAGAGAGAATCCCTGCCTGCGAAGAAACACGGAAATATCCCCCTGTAGGAGGTGCCGGTATGGATATACCCATGATGGACAGATTTGCAGATCCTGAGCTGTTTCAGACCTTGACCCTGGGCGAGAAGCTGCAGGGCGCCGGGATCACCACACTGATGGGGATGGGGATCACCTTTGTCGTCCTGATTTTCCTGTGGGCGCTCATTGCCCAGATGGCCAAGTTCTCTAAGCCGGAGTCCAAGCCTCCCGCACCCGGAGCCGGAGCGGCAGCTTCCGGCGCCCCGGCTGCCGCAGCCCCCAAGACGCCTGCCGGCCCTGTTCAGGCAACCGCCGCAGAGGAGTCCGGTCAGCTGGTCGCAGTCATTTCAGCGGCTTTGGCGGCCTTTCAAACGGGAACCGGCGCTGGCGGCGGCCTGATTATCCGAAAAATCAGTCGAGTGTCCGGACCGACCCCGTCTTGGTTCGCAGCCGGTTCGGCGGATGCTATCGACAGCCGGAGATTCTAGGAGTTTGAGTTGAATAAACATATGAAGGGATTAAAGGAGAAATTGCCATGAAAAAATATAATATCACAGTAAACGGTATCACCTATGCGGTAGAGGTGGAAGAGGCCGGCGGCGCGTCTGCGCCGGCAGCCTCCCCTGTCGCTGCTCCCGCTCCCGCCGCTGCGCCTGTCGCCGCTCCGGCCGCGGCCCCTGCACCGGCACCAGCTCCTGCGCCGGCCCCGGCAGCTCCGGCGGCCGCTTCCGCGGGAGGAACGGCGATCGCAGCCCCCATGCCGGGGACCGTATGGGAGGTCGTCGCCAGCGTTGGGCAGGCTGTTCAGGAGGGAGATGTTCTCCTGATCCTGGAAGCCATGAAGATGGAAAACGAGATCATGGCTCCCTGCGCCGGTACGGTAGAGGCCATCAACTACGCCAAGGGTGCAGCGGTGAACACAGGAGATGTACTGGTTACGTTGAAATAACACTTGATAAAAGATCCGGTCTGCTCCTCCCGAAAGGGAAAGAGGACCGGTTTTTTTCGTTACAGCCAATCTGCAAGAGCAAAGGAGAACACCATGCTACTAGCGTTTGATGTGGGCAACACCAATATCGTATTAGGAGTTTTTCGCGACAGGCAGCTGATCCAGAATTGGCGGCTTGAAACCGACAACAACAAAAGCGCCGACGAATACGGGATGCTGATCAATCAGCTGTTCAGCTACGAAGGGCTCAGCACGCGGGACGTAAGGGACGTGATCATTTCCACCGTCGTACCCTCCGTGCTCTATACCCTGCAGCACCTGTCTATGAAATATTTCAACCGGCGGGCCATCGTCATCGGACCGGGGATTCGGACGGGCCTGACGGTCAAATACGATAATTCAAAGCAGGTGGGTGCCGACCGGATTGTCAATGCGGTGGCGGGGCTGGCCAAATACGGCGGCCCTCTGATTATCATCGACTTTGGGACGGCCACCACCTTTTGCGCCATCACCGAGAATAACGAATACCTGGGGGGAACCATTGCTCCGGGCATTAAGATTGCCTCCGACGCCCTTTTCGAAAAAACTGCCAAGCTGCCCAAGGTAGAGCTGGAGGAGCCGGGGCAGGTGATCTGCAAGAACACCATTGAGAGCATGCAATCCGGCCTGGTGTACGGCCACATGGGGATGGTGGATTACATTGTCCGGAAGATGAAAACGGAGTTGACCAGGCTGTCCCCTGCGGGCAAGGAACCCTTGGTCATTGCAACCGGCGGACTGGCCACCATGATCAACAACGGAGTGGAGTGCATCGATCATGTGGATAAGCTGCTGACCCTGGAGGGGCTCCAAATGATTTACGAAAAGAACCGGAAAGCGGGGAAATCGTGTACGGAGTGACCATCGGCGGCGTAGCCCTGGACAATCCTTTTTTTTTAGCTCCGCTGGCGGGGGTCACGGATGCTTCCTTTCGTCAGATCTGCCATGAGCTGGGAGCCGGACTTGTCTATAGTGAAATGGTCAGCGCCAAGGGCCTGTACTACAGGGATAAGAATACGGATCGCCTGCTGGAAATCGGACGGGAGGAAGGGCCGACCGGATTTCAGATTTTCGGCAGCGAGCCGGAGATGCTTCGCCATGCTGCCGCCACCCTGGCACAGCGGGACAACGTCCTGCTGGATATCAACATGGGCTGCCCGGTGCCCAAGATCGTTCGGAACGGAGAAGGGTCTGCCCTGCTGAAGGATCCGGACCTGGTGTACCGGCTGGGGGAAGCGGCGGTTTCGGCGACCGAAAAGCCGGTGACGGCGAAGATTCGGATCGGCTGGGACAGCGCCTCCGTTAACGCGGTTGAGGTGGCCAGGGCCATCGAAGCGGCCGGGGCGGCGGCGGTAGCCGTTCA
>JBGYKY010000114.1:0-6414 GCA_041836105.1 Bacillota bacterium
CAGAAGCCCCCGCCAAATCGGACTGGACTCCATCGGGCTGGAATCCGGCTTTCGATGTGAAGACGGATTCGGATTCGGGCCGGTCATCCTTGCCTGGCCCGGCCGCGGATTGGGTCCGTCCTGCGGCATTTGAGTCGATGGCAGACCTGATTCAGGAACCGGCCTTTGACCCGAGCCAGGACCCGGTCCAAGATGCCGCGTACGAACCGGACCCGGTCTTGGCGCCTGCTTTCGAGAAAACCCCGCCGGGATCGCCCGAGGTCCCACCGCTCGCGGCAGAAGCAGTTCGCGAGCAGGAACCGGATCCGGCTCGCGGAGAAACGCCGAAAGCGGATCCCGGAGAGGAGACGCCGCGGGCGGCCGCAGTGCCCCTCCTCTCCGGAGAAAGGCGGTCGCAGGGAGCCATAACCGGCAGAGCGAAGGAAGAAAAGCCTCGGCGGGCAAGGAAAGCGCTGCTGATCGTACTGCTGGCGGTGATGCTGGCCGAAGCGGCTTTTCTGGGGCTGCGGGCGGCCATGCCGGACAACGCCTGGGTGCGGGCCATCGATGACAGAGTGGCGGCTGCCGTAGAGCAGATCAAGGGTTGGTTTAGCGGCAGCGGCGCGGACGGCGGCACGCCGGACGGCGAAGAGGAGCCCGACGTCAACGGGGGCGTGACCGAGAGCGGTATCGACGCTTCGGCAGAAGAGGCGACGGATGCCGGGCTTCAGGGGCCGACGGAAGCGGCGAATCCGTATCCGGCCAATAAAAATATTTTGGTGATTCGGGAAAATCCGCAGCTGGCTCACGTGGCCGGACACAATTACGGCATTGCCGATATCAACGCCTCCGTGCCCGTTGCGGAAGGGATCGCCGAAATCATCAATGCGGTGGTGGCCTATGATTCCGCTTGGATCGACTATGTCAATAACGGCGACCAAACCGTGCTGGAGAAGACCGTGCCGGGCAGCGTCGCCAGTCAGAACACCCTGGCCTTTACCAAAGCCGGAAAGATCCGCGAAACCTTTCAGCTGCTGGAGATCGGCGAAGTAAGGAGAGGAAATGACGGATACTACGTGTGGGTCCGGGAGGAGATTGAGATCACGGAAAACGGGCGGGCGGAAACCAAGGCGTACCGATGGATCTACCAGGTGGCCCCTACGGACGGCGGCATGAAAATTGTCAACTACTTCGCCTATTAGAGTGACACCCTGCATATTTAAAGTTATACCTTTAGCGTTTGGCGTTTCCCTTTAACCGACATACCGCCTGGCCGGCCGGGCCGATCTATTGCAGCAAAGAAAGAGAGCGTGATACTGTGTCAACCAAGGCAAATTTTAAGCGGGAAGAGATCACTGCGGGCAATCCGGCATTTTCAGCGTCCCGCACCACCATTGAGACAGCCTTCTACGGAAACAACGTGGAAAAGGTCAACGACTTAAAGCGAGCGTACTACATGGCCAAAGCAGCGCCGGGGGTCATCGAAACCGATATGCCGGTATATCAGCCGGAGCAGATCGGCCTGCCGCCGGGAGCCAAGGTCCTTCTGCTCAACGATGGAGAAACCGTCGGCCGGTTCGCCGGCGCCAGGGTCATCCTGGGCGAAGTCGGCGTCGCGGAGGGCGAGATTGCCAAAGTGCTGCGGGAAGCCGCCTACTGGACTCGATTCAAAAAAATGTATCATGCGGAGGCCTACATCGGGCTGGATGAAACCTTTATCATCAAGGCGCACCTGCTGGTACCGGAGAAGTTTGAAAAAACCTTATACGACTGGCTGCTGAATTTCCAGTATCTCAATGAGTTTTACGATACCATGTACAAAAGCTCCCGGCCCATCGGCGAGGAGGCGGATCTGTACATTCTGGCCGATCCGGAATATATCCATCCCGATTATCCCGACGGGCTGGCCTATTTCGATCCGGAGCACAACTGCGCCTGCCTGCTGGGCATGCGGTACTTCGGAGAGTTTAAAAAGGGCACGCTGACCCTGGCCTGGGGATTGGCTAACCGCAACGGCTACGCCAGCTGCCACGGCGGGCTGAAAAAAATGGAACGGTCTGACGGCAGCTCTTACGTCATGGCCGTGTTCGGCCTGTCGGGATCCGGTAAATCCACCCTGACCCATGCCAAGCACGGAGGGAAATATCAGGTAACCGTTCTTCACGACGATGCATACATTATATCTGGGGAGGATTGCTCGGCCGTGGCGTTGGAGCCCTCCTATTTCGACAAAACACAGGATTATCCCCTGACCTCCGAGGACAACAGATTCCTCGTTTCCCTGATGAACTGCGGCGCAACCCTGGACGAAAAGGGGGAGGTGGTCATTGTCACCGAGGATATCCGAAACGGCAACGGCCGGGCCATTAAATCCAAGCTTTGGGCGCCTAACCGGGTGGATCGGATGGAGGAGCCGGTCAATTCCATCGTGTGGCTCATGAAGGATCATTCCCTGCCGCCGGTGGTGAAGATCGAGGATCCGGTGCTGGCTTCCGTGATGGGCGCCTGTCTGGCGACCAAGCGGACCACTGCGGAAAAGCTTCAGTACGGCGTCGATATCAATGCGCTGGTCTTTGAGCCCTATGCCAACCCCTTCCGGACCTATCCGCTGATCAACGATTATAACAAGTTCAAGGCCCTGTTCCAGGAAAAGGGGGTCGGGTGCTATATCATCAACACCGGACATTTCCTGGACAAAAAGGTCCCCAAAGAGGTTTCCCTGGGAGCCATTGAGGCCATCGTGGACGGTACCGCCCAATTCAAGGATTTCGGACGGCTGGGGAGCATTATGAAAACCATGGACGTGCCGGGCTTTGAGCCTCCCTTCGGGGAAAAGACGTACGTGGACACGCTGCTGGCCGGCTTCCAGGGTAGGCTGGTCTATCTGGAATCCCTGAAGACCTTCAAGGGAGGAAGGGATGCGCTGCCGGAAGAAGCGGTTGCGGCCATTCAGGGCATTGCCGATCTGCTGGGGAAGCTGGACTGACCCCGGCGATAATTTGCCGAAAGCGGCGCAGCCGCCGGAAAAGCTGCCGGCTGCTCCGCCCCGCCGCTGACGGCCTGCTGTTCTTGCTTCAAGGGAGGAAACACAGTGAAAAAGGGAAAATTTGGCATACGCGGGGTCCTGCTGACGATCCTGCTGTTGCTGCTGCTGTTTATCAGCCTCATCGGGTATCTGACCGATTTTTTGTGGTTCAGAGAGCTGGGCTACACAACGGTATTCTTTACCAAGCTGTTTACGCAGCTGAAAATAGGGATTCCTACCTTCCTGGTGATTACGCTGGCATCGTATCTCTACCTGAAACTGCTGAAGCGGGGATACTATAAGAAGGTAGAATCCGCCGATACCGTTGACGAAAAGATGCTGAACCGGATCACCTGGGGGCTGGCGGCTTTGTTTTCTGCGGCGTTTACCTTCCTGGTGGTGTCTCGGCTGTGGTTTGAGATCCTTCGATTTTTCAACGCCACAGCCTTTGGCGTTGATGATCCCATGTACAGCATGGATCTTTCCTTCTACATTTTCCGGCTTGACTTCATTACCCAGCTGAACCGGATGATGATCGGCGTCCTGGTGGGATTCGGCCTGCTGACGGTGATTTATTACATGATCCTCATGGTGATGAGAAAGCCGGAGTTATTCGAGACCGTGGAAGAACCGCAGGCCGCTCCCTACGACGAAAGCCGCTACGACGGAGCGGGAAGGCCCGGGGAGGGCAGTCGCTCTTCCGGTGCTTTCGGCGGAGTGGAGGACTTTATCTCGGGGCTTTTTGGCGGCGGCGCCCGGCGGCAGCCCCGCCCCAGACAGGTTCGGCAGTTTGATGATCAGAATTTCATGCGGCTCATGAGCATTGCTTCCCGGCAGCTGATCGTTATCGGTGTGCTGTTTTTCCTCATGGTGAGCATCAATTTTTTCCTGAAGCAATACGATCTTCTGTATACCCAGACCGGCCTGCTCTTCGGCGCCGGCTACACCGACGTCAACGTTACCCTGTGGGTGTACCGGATATTGATGGCGTTGTCCATTGTGGCGGCGATCACCTTTGCCATGGGCATTTCCAGAAAGAGATTTAAGAGCATCCTCACCGTTCCCGTCATTATGATCCTGGTGGGGCTGGCGGGAACCGGTGCGTCGGCGCTGGTTCAGAACCTGGTGGTTTCCCCTGATGAGATCAACAAGGAAAGCCGGTATTTACAGAGGAATATCGAATATACCCAGATGGCCTATGGGCTGGAGGACGTGACGATCCGGCCCTTTGCCGCCAGCAATCAGCTGACCAAGGAGGACATTCTCCGCAATCAGGAGACCATCTCCAATATTCGGATCAACGATTTCGAGCCGGTAGAAAAGTTCTATAACCAAACCCAGAGCATCCGCCTCTACTATTCCTTTAACGACGTGGATGTCGATCGGTACATGATCAACGGTGAGTATACCCAGACGTTCCTTTCTGCCCGGGAGATCGACGAAACCAAGATTCGGGAGGAGTGGCTGAACCGCCACCTGAAATATACCCACGGCTACGGCATTACCCTGTCCCGGGTGGACAAGGTGACCAGCAGCGGGCAGCCGGATATGCTGATCAAGAGCATTCCGCCTGTGTCCAGCGTAGAGGAAATCGATGTTACCCGGCCCGAAATCTATTTTGGCGAGCTGACCAACAACTATATCCTGACCAACACCGATGAAGAGGAATTCGACTATCCCGACGGGGAGAGCAACACCTACACCACCTACGAGGGAGAGGCGGGCATCAAGCTGGGCCTCATCAATCGGGCCATGTTTGCTATTCGAGAGCGGAGCCTGAAGCTGCTGGTTTCCACCAATATCAAGCAGGACTCCAAAATCATCATCAATCGGAACATCCATAAACGGATCCAGAAGATCATGCCATACCTGCAGTACGACTCAGACCCCTATGTGGTCACCGATGCGGGGCGGCTGTACTGGATCATCGATGCTTACACCGTCAGCAACCGGTATCCCTATTCAGAGCCTTACTCCGATCAGACCGACATCAACTACATCCGGAATTCGGTGAAGGTGGTCGTCGACGCATACAACGGGGAGGTGGACTACTATCTGGTAGACGACAAGGATCCCATCGCCAGCACCATGAAAAGGATCTACCCCGTTCTGTTCAAAGATTTTTCGGAAATGCCGGAAGGGCTCAAGGCGCATATCCGCTATCCCAATGCGCTGTTCAACATCCAGGCCAACGTGTACAAGCGGTACCACATGAATGATGTGAAGGTTTTCTATCAGGGCGAGGACCTGTGGGATATCTCCAATGAAATCTATGGTATCACCGAGACCACCATGGTGCCCAACTATTACATTATGAAGCTGCCCGGTGAAAGCTCGGCGGAATTTGTCAATTCCATCCCCTATACCCCCAAGTCCAAGAAAAACATGACGGGACTGCTGGTAGCCAGAAACGACGGAGAGCATTACGGCGAACTGGTGCTGTATCAGCTGCCCAAGGACAAGCTGGTGTACGGGCCCATGCAAATCGAAGCGCAGATCGATCAGAATCCGGAAATCTCCAAGGAATTTTCTTTGTGGAACTCCTCCGGATCCAGCTACACTCGGGGCAATATGTTCGTCATTCCCATTGAGGAATCCTTCATCTACGTGGAGCCGGTGTACCTGGAAGCGACCAATTCCAGCTTGCCGGAGGTGAAGCGGGTCATCGTGGCCTATGGGGATCAGATCGCCTATGAAGCGACCCTGGATCAGGCGCTGGATTCCCTGTTCGGATCGGGAGATTCCGGCGGACAGCAGGCCGACATCGGGGATGCGGAAAACACCGATGGGATGAGCGTCCTGCAGCTGGCTCGGCTGGTGGCCGAGGCTTTTGACAATGCTCAGACCGCTCAACGAAACGGAGACTGGGCCGCCTACGGAGAGTATATGAAGCAGCTGCAGACCTATCTGACCCTGCTGACCGGCGAGGCGACCCGGGCCGAGGAGACTTTATCGGAAGAAACGCAGGCGGAGGCGGCTCCGGAGGAATAGGCGGCTGACGCAGGCGGAATTTGGACTTGATGATGCCGGCCGCGTGCCGCATAACAGATGGCAAAAGGAAGGAAAACGAGGAAATGCCTATGCCGGAATCAAAATTTAGCAATATGCTGTATACTGTCCCAAAGGAAAAGCATGAGGTTCAGGAGCTGAGGGCCGTTCTGGAGGGCCATCCGGAGGTGCGCTTCGTATCTTTGGTGGGGATCGACATCGGCGGACAGGATACCGATGAAAAGATTCCGGTGCAGTATTTTCTGAAGGACATGGAAAAAATTTTGGAGCACGGGGTTCAGACCGACGGCTCCAGCGTGGTATTACCGGTTATTGCCGATCTGAACAACGCCAAGGTGGACATTATCCCGGATAAAAATGTTAACTGGTATGTGGACTACAATCTGTCCCATATGGACATG
>JBGYKY010000115.1:0-4347 GCA_041836105.1 Bacillota bacterium
ACTTTCCCACCCCGGCGCTTGGCATAGCGCAGGTACATGCGCAGCTGGTCCCTGCCGAAAAGAGCTGCCTTATCGCCGCCGGTACCGGCTCTGATCTCCAGGATAACGTTTTTTTCATCGTTGGGATCCTTGGGCAGAAGAGCGACCTGCAGCTCCCGGGACAGGGCCTCCAGGGCTTCCTCCAGCTCGGAAAGCTCCAGCTTGGCCAGCTCCCGCAGCTCCTCATCCATGCCCCCCTCCTCCAGCATGGCCTTGGTGTCCGCCAGCTGATCCTTGGTCCGCCTGTACTCCTTATATTTATTGACGATAGGCTCCATCTCGCTCATTTCACGGATGTACTTCTGCCATACCGGCTGATCGCCGATGACCTCCGGATCCGACACCTTGGCGGAAAGCTCCTCGTACTTCGATACTATAAAATCCAGTTTATCGTACATGCCCTCACTTCTCCTTCAGGGAGCCGGCCCGTCTGGCACCGCTTCCTTTTCAGTTTTCCCTAACTGGTGATTATATCACAATTCCCTCCGGAAAAAAACCGGATGCAGGAAAACTTCCGCAAAAGAGCCGGGCATTTTTCGCCCGGCTCTTCGATTGAATCAAAAGCTCTATTCTCAGTCCAAATTGTACTTGTTCTTGAACTTCTCCACGCGTCCACCCCGGTTGATAAACTTCTGCTGACCGGTAAAGAACGGATGGCAGGCGGAGCAGACCTCCAGCCGCAGCTCCTCCTTCGTGGACTTGGTCACAAAGCTGTTGCCGCAGGCGCAGGTAACGCTGCACTCTCTGTACTCCGGATGGATTCCCTGTTTCATGCGATTCACCTCTTCTCCTGATCTCTTGCGGTTCGACCCTGACCCCCATGGCCAGATGGAACGGCATCCCTTGCATTGTATCACAGACCCCGGCCGCATTCAATATTTTTTTATGCTTTATTTTTGCATCTGCTCTGCCCGAATCCCTTTGGCCCCACCCCCGCGCAATGCGAAGGGCCGCCGGCTCTCCTTATCCGTAAAGCACTGCTACCCGATCCCGCCCGGCCAGATCCTGAAACAGGCGGAATCCCGAATATCCACCGTTCTCATCGTAAAGCATCTCCAGCGCCTTTCCCTGATCGTATCCGATCTCCAGCAACAGCACGCCGCCCCTTTCCAGGTGTTCCCGGGCATCCGGCAAAATCCTTCGATAAAGCGCCAAGCCGTCGGGGCCGCCATCCAGCGCCAGGCGGGGTTCATGGTTCCGCACCTCCGTCTGCAGGTCGGGGATCACTGAGGAGGGGATATAGGGCGGGTTGCTGATAATCATGTGGAACCGACTTTTTCCCAGCCTTTTCCGGAAGGGGTGAAACAGGTCTCCGGCTGTAAAGGTCACTTTTTTATCCACCCCCAGCCTGACAGCGTTTTCCCGCGCCACCTTCAGGGCCTGATCCGAGATATCGGAAGCGGTCACTCGCACCTTCACTCCGGCCTCCGGCGCCAGACGGGCCAGGCTGATGCCGATCGCCCCGCTGCCGCAGCCCAGATCGAGGATCCTCCACTCTCCCTTGTGCTTCAGCCGCCGGGCCGGGTCCTCTCCCCTGAGGTATTCCAGGGCCGTTTCCACCAGGGTCTCCGTATCCTGTCGAGGGATCAGCACGTGCTGATCCACCTTGAACTCCAGCCCCATAAATTCCTGGGTGCCGATAATATATTGAAGCGGCATTCCGGCGATGCGGAAGTCGATTAAATCAAAGTATTTTTCAAAATCCTTCTGATCCATCATGCGGGATTTCATCAGGAACAGCCCCATTCGGTCCAGGCGGTACTGATGCTGAAGGAGCCGCTCCGCATCCAGCCGCGGCTCGGGGCATCCGGCCCGGGTCAGCGCCGCCTCGGCCATGCTCAGCACTTCTTTGACCATAATGCTCATGTTGCCGAAGCTCCTTCCTGCGCCGGCCCTCCGACCGTAACAACCGCCACTCGATCCGGCACAGATGCCGGCTCCATCGCCGCTTCCATGGAGAGAATAGCCACCTCCAGCTGCCTGTCCTCCGGCTCCAGGGTGGTCAGCTTTTGCAGGTACAGGCCCGGCAGGCTCAGGATCTTGACCAGCGGGCCGCTGCTCCTGCCCGCCCACCGGAGCAGCTCATAGGATAATCCGGCGATGACCGGCAGCAGCAGCAGCCGGGAAGCGATGCGCCAGAACAAATTGGGCCATCCCAGCAGAGAGAACAGCACCAGGCTGATGGCCATGACAAACATCAGAAAGCTGGTTCCGCACCGGGGGTGCAGGGTGTAAAAGGGCCTGCAGTTTTCCACCGTCAGCGGCAGCCCCTTTTCAAAGCAGTGGATGCACTTGTGCTCCGCTCCGTGATACTGAAATACGGTTCGGATATCCTTCATCCTTGAAATGAGCAGGATGTACGCCACAAAGAGCACGATGCGAAGAACGCCTTCGACCAGGTTCAGGGCTATTTCATTCCTGACAACCTGTCCGGCCAGGTCCACTGCCGCCGTGGGAGCGATAATAAAGACGCCCACAGTAAACAGAAGTGCGGTGATCACGGAAAAAAACAGCATGATGTCCCAGGCCCCCTTTGCGCCGAAACGCTTTTCAAGCCACAGGGTCATCCTGCCCTTTTCCGTCTCCCCGCTGCGGGCCTCCTCGTATTGCTCCAGCACCTCAGCCGAATACATAAGGATTTTCGTCCCCTGCACCAGCGATCCGATAAAAACGAAAACACCCCGGAGCAGGGGGATCCTCGTCCACCGGCTCCTGGGCTGCAGAGCTTCTGTTTTTACGTGAACAGTGCCATCGGGAAGGCGGACGGCCACCGCCAGCTTTTCCTCCCCCTTCATCATGATCCCTTCCAGGACGGCCTGCCCTCCCATTTTTGTGGGGCAGGAATCCTCCAGAAATATTTTTTTCAAGTCCATATTGTCGTCCTGCTCCTGCCGGCTCGAGCCCCCGCTTCGGCGCGGTCGGGAGCGTCCGGGCTCGGCCGGAGAACCGCCCTCATCAATCCCTCATCATGGTTTTTTTGATGACCTGGATAAAATCCCGATTATTTTTAGTGTGCGCCAGGTTATCGATAATGGTTTCCGTCACGTCCTGAGTTCCTACATTGGCCATGGATCGCCTCATGATCCAGACCGCCTCCAGCTCCTCCGGCGACAGCAGCAGGTCTTCTCTTCTGGTGCCGGATTTGTTCAGGTTAATGGCCGGGAAAATCCTTTTTTCCGACAGCTTTCGATCCAGGTGCAGCTCCATATTCCCTGTGCCCTTAAATTCTTCAAAGATAACGTCGTCCATCCGGCTTCCCGTTTCTACCAGCGCCGTGGCGAGGATGGTGATGCTGCCGCCCTCTTCCATTTTTCTGGCCGCTCCAAAAAACTTTTTAGGCTTGTGAAGAGCTCCGGGATCCAGCCCGCCGGACAGGGTCCGTCCGGAAGCGGGGACCACCAGGTTATAGGCCCGGGCCAGCCGAGTAATGCTGTCCAGCAGGATCACCACATCCTTGCCATGCTCCACCAGCCGCTGCGCTCTGGCCAGCACCATTTCCGCCACCTTCACATGGTGCTGGGGCTGTTCGTCGAAGGTGGAATAGATGACCTCGCCGCCGTTGGTCAGAGATCTCTTCATGTCCGTCACTTCCTCCGGCCGCTCATCGATGAGCAGGACGATCATCTCCACCTCCGGGTGAACCTTTTCAATGCTGTTGGCAATTTTCTTCAGCAGGATAGTCTTCCCCGCTTTGGGCGGCGCCACGATCAGGCCCCGCTGCCCCTTGCCGATGGGGGCCACCAGATCGATCAGCCGCATGGACAGCTCCCGGGAGCCGTCCTCCAGCACCAGCCGTTCATTGGGAAAAATCGGCGTCAGGTCATCGAAATCCGGCCGGCGCATGGCTACGCCCGGCTCGTCGCCGTTAACGGTCAGCACGTACAGGATGGCTCCGAAGCGCTCACCCTCGTTGGGGCGTCTGGAAATGCCCCGGATTTTGTCTCCCGTTTTCAGGTTAAACCGCCTGATCTGAGACGGTGAAACGTATACATCCTGATCGCTGGTCAGAAAATTGGAAAATCGGAGGAACCCAAAGCCGCCCTCGGCCAGCTCCAGGATCCCCGCCACCTCCGGGCGGTCCTCCCTGTTCCCGCTCCAGACCTTCGTCCGGGGTGCTTCCGCCCCATCGGCCTCCCCTTCGCTGACCGCCGCTTCCGACGTCGGGGCCTCGACAGATCCGATGGTAGAAGGCCTGCCTGCAGGCCTCCCTGACGGCGGCCTCCCCGGCGGTCTGCCTGCAGTCCGCCGCACCGGAGCCGGCAATCCTCCGGTAGTCTCCGGCAGTCCCGGGGCCGCCGGGGCCGCCGG
>JBGYKY010000116.1:0-16424 GCA_041836105.1 Bacillota bacterium
CTCTTCCTGATCCTGAAAAAGCACTTTTTTGAAAAAGTCCACAGCTTTGTGCAGGCCAGAGAAGCCGCCATTAGGGACTCCTTCAGCAACGCCGAGCTGACCAACAAGCAGGCGGACGAGCGGCTGGAGGAATATAACAAGCGCCTTTTGAACAGCGAGGCGGAGGCCCGGGAAATCGTAAAAAACGCCAAAATCAAGGGGGATGCGCAGGCCCGGGAGATTCTGGATAACGCCAGCAGACAGGCATCCAGGATCATTTCCCAGGCCGAGCAGGAAATTGCGCGGGAAAAGGCGGCGGCGCTGGCGCAGCTGAAAAATGAGATAGGCGCACTGGCTCTTTTGGCCGCGGAAAAAATTATGGAAGAACAGATCCGGGTCGAGGGCCAGGGCCGGATTGTCGACCGGATCATTGAGCAGGCAGGGGACGGATCATGGCAGAGCTGACCATCGATAAGGTTTACGCTGCGGCCCTTTATCAGGTCGCCCGGGAAGCCGGCCGGGTGGAACCGGTGGTGTCGGATGCGCAGGAGATGGGGGAGCTCTTTAAGAAGGAGCCCGAGCTGAAGCGCTTTATCGACTCTCCCGTTGTTTCCGCCGGAGAAAAGAAGCAGGTACTGGAAACGATTTTTCAGCAGCAGATCTGTCCGGAGCTGCTGAATTTTCTGATGGTTTTAGTCGATAAGGGCCGGACCCGGCATTTCGATCGGATTTTAAAGCGGCTGATCTGGCTTTCCATGCAGGAAGAGGGTGTTTCTCAGGGAACGGCCTGCTCCGTGGAGCCGCTGACGGAAGAGCAGCTCCGGCGTCTTGAGGAGCAGACGGGCAAGGTGCTTCGAAGGAAGGTGCGCCTGAGCAACGCGCTGGATCCGTCCCTGATCGGGGGCGTCAAGATCCTGATCGAAGGCAGGATGCTGGACGCTTCGTTCAAAAAGCAACTGGATCGCTTCCGGGACGCTTTGCAATCACAGTAGAAGAGGGGAGGCGATGGGATGAATCTGAGGCCGGAAGAGATCAGTGCGATCATCAAGGAGCAGATCAAAAATTATAAAAATAAAATAGAAATTTCTGATTTCGGCACCGTGCTCCAGGTAGGAGACGGGATCGCCCGGGTATATGGCCTGGAAAACTGCATGGCAGGCGAGCTGCTGGAGTTTCCGGGAGATGTTTACGGGATGGCCCTGAACCTGGAGGAGGACAATGTAGGCGCCGTGATTCTTGGCGCCGATACAGAGATCAAAGAAGGCGATATCGTGAAGCCCACGGGAAGAGTCGTGGAGGTTCCTGTCGGTGATGCGTTGATCGGGCGGGTGGTCAATGCCCTGGGGCAGCCCATTGACGGGAAAGGGCCTGCCGTTACCACCGAGGCGCGCCCCATCGAGTTTCCGGCTCCCGGTGTGCTTCAGCGCAAATCCGTCAATCAGCCTCTTCAGACCGGGATCAAGGCCATCGATTCCATGATCCCTATTGGAAAGGGGCAGCGGGAGCTGATCATCGGCGACCGGCAGACGGGGAAAACCGCCATTGCCATCGATACCATCCTCAATCAGGCGCAGAAAGACGTTATTTGCATCTATGTGGCGATCGGCCAGAAAAAGTCTACGATCGCTCAGCTGGTGCAGATCCTGGAGAGCAGAGACGCTATGAAGTATACCATCATCGTTTCGGCCACTGCCAGCGATGTAGCGCCTCTCCAGTATATTGCGCCCTATGCGGGCTGCGCCATGGGCGAGCACTTCATGTACCGGGGCAAGGACGTGCTGATTGTTTACGATGACCTGTCCAAGCATGCCGTAGCCTACCGGGCCATGTCCCTGCTGCTGCGCAGGCCCCCGGGGCGGGAAGCCTACCCCGGTGACGTTTTCTATCTGCACAGTCGGCTGCTGGAGCGGGCTGCGAAGCTGTCCGATGAGCTGGGAGGCGGTTCCATTACGGCCCTTCCCATTATCGAGACCCAGGCCGGCGACGTTTCCGCCTACATTCCCACCAACGTTATTTCCATCACTGACGGGCAGATCTTCCTGGAAACGGAGCTGTTCTTTGCCGGGCAGCGGCCCGCCGTCAACGCGGGGATCTCCGTATCCCGGGTAGGAGGGAACGCTCAGATCAAGGCGATGAAAAAGGTTTCCGGCAAGGTCAAGCTGGAACTGGCACAGTATCGTGAGCTGGCCAGCTTTTCCCAGTTCGGGTCCGATATCGATAAGGATACTAAGGACCGGCTGGATCACGGCCGAGTGCTGATGGAGATCCTGAAGCAGGGGCAGTATTCTCCCATCGACGTCGCGGACCAGATCCTGATCATCTATGCCGCCAGCCATCGATGGCTGATGGATGTGGAGCTGGAGCGCATCCGGGATTTCGAAAAGGAATTGTACTCCTTTGTAGACACCCATTATCCCCAGGTGAAGAAAGCCATCCGGGAAAGCGGCGAAATCTCCTCCGAGACGGAGCTTCTTTTGAAGGAGGCTCTGAAGAAGTTGAAAACCACCAGCGAGGTCAGAGGCATGCTGGCAGACGGCGCCGTTTGCATTCCGGTGTAGGCCGGAGAGACGGACACCGGAACAGGAAAGGGATGGAGCGAGCATGGCTACCAGCAATCTGAGAGATATTAAGCGAAGGATCAAGAGCGTCAACAGCACAGAGCATATTACCAACGCCATGAAGCTGGTTTCTACGGCCAAGCTTCGCAAGGCCAAGAGCACCTTTGAGCGGACCCAGGAGTACTTTCACTACATTACCGAGTCCATCGAGGAAATTTTCAACAGCACCGCCGATGTCCCGGAAAAGTATCTGGCGGGACGCCGGGAAATCCGTACCCGCTGCTACGTGATCATGACCAGCTGCCGGGGGCTTTGCGGCGGCTTTAATACCAACGTTCTTCGGGAGGCAGACCGGGAAATGGCCCACGACGTCAGTCCGCCGGTCATCGTAGCGGTAGGAACCCGAGGGAAGGAATATTACGAAAAAAAGGGATTGTCCATTTACAGCGAGTATTCGGCGCCGCCGGAGAATATCTCTTTTGTGGACACCAAGGCCATCAGCAAGCCCATCATCGATCTGTATGAGCAGGGAAAAATAGATGAGGTGGTACTGGTCTATACGTCCTTTGTCAGCCCCATGGAGCAGTACGTGAAGACCGTGCCGCTGCTGCCCTTCCGCATCGATTACGATCCCAACGTAATGAAGTTGGACAGGATCGTCGAATACGAGCCCTCGGTCGAGGAGGTTTTCAATTATCTGGTGCCGAAATACGTAGAAATCATGATATATGGAGCCATCGTGGAATCCGCCACCTGTGAACACGCCGCCCGGCGAATGGCCATGGAGAGCGCCACGGACAACGCGCGGGAAATGCTGGCGGAGCTGTCCTTGTACTACAACCGTGCGAGACAAGCCGGCATCACCCGGGAGATCGTGGAGATTGTCGCCGGCTCTGAAGCGCAGAAATAGGAGGTGAGATACTTTTGAGCACAGGGAATATCCATCAGATCATCGGACCGGTCCTGGACATCAAGTTTGATCAGGAGCACCTGCCCGAGCTGTTAAATGCCATTGTTATCCGATACCAGGATCGAGAGATCGTGGCCGAGGTTGCCCAGCACATCGGTGATGACGTGGTTCGGTGCGTGGCTCTTTCGTCCACCGACGGACTGACCCGGGGCATGGAGGCAGAGGATACGGGAGCTCCTATCAGCGTTCCTGTGGGCAAGGAGGTGCTGGGCCGGCTTTTTAACGTTATCGGCGCTACCATCGACGAAAAGGGGCCGGTGGTAACCGAAAGCAAGAGCCCTATCCACCGGCCGGCTCCCAGCTTTGACGAGCAGAACACCACTACTCAGATTTTCGAGACCGGCATCAAGGTCGTGGACCTGGTTGCCCCCTACACCCGAGGCGGCAAGGTCGGTCTCTTCGGCGGCGCGGGCGTCGGAAAAACCGTACTGATCCAGGAGCTGATCAACAACATCGCTAAGGAGCACGGCGGGATGTGCGTTTATGTCGGGGTTGGCGAACGGACACGGGAGGGCAACGACCTGTACTATGAAATGATCGAATCCGGCGTTATCAATAAAACGGCTATGGTTTTCGGTCAGATGAACGAGCCCCCCGGCGCCCGCATGCGGGTCGCGCTGACGGGGTTGACCATGGCCGAATATTTCCGGGATGAAGAAGGGCAGGACGTGCTGCTGTTCATCGACAACATTTTCCGTTTTACCCAGGCCGGCTCCGAGGTGTCGGCGCTGCTGGGACGGGTTCCTTCTGCCGTGGGGTATCAGCCGACCCTGGCGACGGAAATGGGCGCGCTTCAGGAACGGATTACCTCCACTAAAAAAGGCTCCATCACTTCGGTTCAGGCCATTTATGTGCCTGCCGACGATCTGACGGACCCGGCGCCGGCCACCACCTTTGCTCATCTGGACGCCACCACGGTGCTGTCCCGTGCCATTACCGAGCTGGGCATTTACCCGGCAGTAGATCCGCTGGAGTCCACCTCCCGCATCATGGATCCCCTGATCCTGGGCGAGGAGCACTATAACACGGCCAGAGGCGTGCAGGAGGTGCTGCAGCGGTACAAGGACTTGCAGGACATTATCGCCATCCTGGGCATGGACGAGCTGTCTGACTCGGACAAGCTGGTGGTTGCCCGGGCCAGAAAGATCCAACGATTCCTCTCCCAGCCCTTCAGTGTGGCGGAGCAGTTTACCGGGGCGCCGGGGAAATATCTGCCGTTGAAGGAGACGGTTCGGGGGTTCCGGGAGATTCTGGAGGGCAAGCACGACGACATTCCGGAAGCCCTGTTCCTCTTTGCCGGAGGCATTGATGAGGTGGTAGAAAGGTTTAACAAGAGCAATGGCTAAGAGCATTCTGCTGGAGGTCATTACCCCCTCCAAGCTTTTTTACAAGGGAGAAGTAGAGCTGGTCATTTGCCGAACCCTGACGGGCGATGAGGGCTTTATGGCCAATCACGCCTGGGCCTGCAAGCTGCTGGACATCGGTGAGCTGTGGATCCAGGAGGCGGGCTCCAAGGACTTTAAGGTGGCTGCCGTGGCTAACGGATATGTGGATGTGAAGGACTACATCGTCATCTATACCGATGCGGCGGAATGGTCCGGGGATATCGACAAGGAAAAGGCTATGAACGAGAAGCAGCGGGCGGAGCATTGGCTGGCTCAGCCACACACCAAGGAGGAGGAGGATGAGGTCATGCTGGCAAAAATTGCCCTGGCCAAATCGACTACCCGTATGAATGTCTCCGAAGGAGGCGCCCGGCGAAAGCGATAAGCGGTAGACAAGGAGAGGATCGCCTATGAGTAGGAACAAAGCTGTTTTGCTGATCCTTCTGTGGATCGGCGCTTTTTTCGTCATTCCATCCACGCCCAACGGGTTGGTGGCCAAGGAGCTGATGGTGCGGATCTCCGCCTATCTGCTGATGGGGATCCTGGTGTATCTGGTCATTACCCTGACGAAGCTTCGGCGATGCCTGAAGCGGCTGATGAACAACGTGGAGGAAAGCGAGGTGCACCGGGCGGCCTGGCTGCTCCGGATCACCTTCGACGTAAAACGGGCCCTGGGGGCAGGGACCCTGCGCATGGTTTACGATCGGGTCAATAAATCAAAGCATGTTTCTCTGGAGGCCAAGAACAAGCTGTACGAGGCGATGCGGCGAAAGCGGGTCGATGTCCCGCCGCCCCTGGCCAAAAAAGAAAAAGGGAAAACTTCCGAGTAAGCAGCGGAGGCCGCGCAGAAAATATCCGGCCTCCGCTTTATGTATGCCCGGAATGGGGCACTGGTCAGCGAGCAAAACGGCGGAGCCGCCTCCATATGGAGACGGCCCCGCCGTTGGAATGAATAAAAGTTTTCATGCGTTCAGCCTATCGGCATCCGGCGAGGGAAAGACGATCCCTAATCCAGCAGCGTAAAGCTTGCGTCCATGGAGTCTGCCAGGATGTAATAGGGGGTGTCCCTGGGGTCCAGGCAGTGCACCAGGTAAAACAGCTTGTGGAAAAAAACCTTCTCACTGAGCTGGATATCCGGCGTCTGAAGGATCTTCATCTTCCCCAAAAAAATTCGAAAGACGTAATCCCTGGAGGTTCGAAGAAACTCCTCCTCACTGACAGAGGAGGGGAGGACCTGTTCATCCTCCACCTCCAGGGAAATAAATTCAGGTACCCCCTGGCCGATGGCCTGCCTGCCCTCTACCAAGTCCACGTTGCACATCATCTGCCGGTCCAGCTTGCTAAGCCTTCCCTTCAGCCTGAAGGAATAGATCAGCATGACGTAGGGGTAATAGAGGGTTTCGACGGACCGGATCCGAATGGTGTCATCCCGGTTTTCCAGGACGCCTCGAATGTCTTCCTCGTCCAGGGTTTCTGCCAGGGTCCGAATCGTTAGCATGTAGCGGACAGTTCCCTGTTGCGGATAAACTGGGCTACAGCCTTTCCTTCGCTGGCCATATGCTTGCAGTTAGCCGTCTGGAGCTTGGGGTTGATCTGTGCATTCTTCGCCGAAGCCTTTTCCATCATAGCGATCATCTCAGGCGAGGTGGGCCGGCCGAACTGGCTGCCGATCACCATCGCGATGATGGAAACGATGGTCCCCGCGAAGAACGCGGAATCCCCGGCGCCCATAGCGGTCATGACCAGGTTGGTCCCGCCGCCCAGGACCATAGAGCCCAGCGCGCCCGTCGCATTGGCCTTCTTCCACCAGATAGCGCAGAAGAAGGGAGCCATAAAGGCGCAGGCCATAACGCCAAAGGAGAAGATGACCAGCTTGAAGATCCCCGGCGGGTTGGCGATAGCGATGACGATGCCCACGATACCTACCACAAAGATGGACAGACGGGACATGAATACTACCTGCTTGTCGCTGGCGTTCACGTTGATGCCGCGCTTATACAGGTCGATGGACCAGATGGTGCCGGTCAGCAGCAGCAGAGCGGCTACGGTACTCATGATAGCGGACATGATGGCGGTCAGAACGACAGCTGCGATAACGCCCGGGAACATCATGAAGGCCAGCTCGGGAATAACCATTTCCTTATCGACGATGTTGGGCAGCAGGATAATGCCGCAGATCCCCAGGATATAGGGGGAGAAGATAAATAGCTGGTTCCAGATGGTAGCATACAGCAGGGTGGTCTTGGCAGCCTTGGGGCTCTCCATGGCCATATGCTTGATGACTACGTGGGGCAGACCGACGTAGCCGATCAGATAGATGAGCACCGCGCTGGCGATAACGCTCCAGGCTCCCTGGTACTGGAGATCCTTACCCCAGACGCTCAGATAGGTGGGATCAATGGCAGCCAGCTTGGTATTCAGGGCGGTCAGTCCGCCAATTTTGCTGATGGACAGGACCAGCACGCCGATAACGGCGCTGACCATAATGATTCCCTGGATTACATCCGTCCAGGCCACGGCAAAGTATCCGCCCACGAAGGTGTAGAACAGGATAACGCCGACGCCGATAATCAGAGCGGGAGCCAGCGGGAAGTCGAACAGCTTGGCAAGGGTTTTGCCTGCGGCCAGGAACTGGGCCAGGATGTAGCCGGCCAGACCGAAGATGGTGATGACAGAGGCCACCACCTTGATATTTTTGGACTCATACCGCTTTTCCAGGTATTCTACCGGGGAGATGCAGTCCAGCATCTGGGACAGGCGCCGCATCCTTCGCCCCATGATGGCGATGTTGACGATTCCGCCGCCGGCATCGCCTACGGCATAGAAGAGGGCGAACCAACCGATGCTGTAAGCCAGGGCCGGGCCTCCCATGAACATATACCCACTCATGGCGGTGGTCTGCAGCGTCAGCGCCGTGATAAAGGGTCCCATGCCGCGCCCGCCGAGCATATAATCCTCGGAGCTCTTGGCACGCTTGTTCCAGTAGATACCGATACCGATCATTCCCACAAAGTAAAGGGCCAGTACGATGATTTCAATTCTCATTAGTGCTTCACCCCGCCTTCAAATTCACTGTCGTCAGTACGAGCGTCCTGTTTGGCCATGAAATAGTAGATGATCAGTGCTGTTGCCGTAAAGGTAACGGGCCAACTCAGGAAAGCCAAAAAAGAGATAACAGGCATTCCGAATATCATGTTTCTTCCTCCTTTTGCTTACTTACTCATTCCAATTAACGGCTAAAGATTTATTACCGGCGCTGCAGACGCCCATAATACAAAAATTATAGGGAATTTCGGTGTTCCCTTCAACAAAAAAACAGGATTCTTAAACGAGGCTTGAAAAAAATTTAAATAAAATTTAAGAATGGTGATTTCGCAGCGGAAAATGCCGCAATCCTAATTCAATTGCTGAACCTCCAGCCGGTATTTTCGGATTCGTTCTTCCGTCTCTTCGTCACGGGGCAAAAGCAGGCTGCCCGACAGGAAAATCAGGCTGTTGAGCAGCAGCCCCAGCAACGCGCCGTAGGAAGCGGGGAGAGAGATAAAGAAGGCAAAGGCCAACAGCAGCGCGACACCGGTCAGGATCCCCGCCAGACCCGCTTTTTTGTTGGAGCGGCGCCAGAAAAGCGCGCCTATGGTCAGAGGGAACAGTTGGGCTGTCCCCCCCAGTGCCACGGTGCCCGTATCAATGATCAGCCCGGGATTGTAGAGCAGCAGGATATAAGCGGCCATGGAGATGAACAAAACCGCCCATTTGCCCACGGTCACCAGTTGACGCTCCGAGGCCATATGGTTAAAGTAGCGGCGATGGATTTCCAGAGTGTACAGGGCGGCCGCTGCGTGAATCTGAGAATTGGCGGTGGACAGCGCTGCCGACGCGATGCCGCAGAAGAGCAGGGCAGCGACCACGGGGGATACGTATTCCAGCAGCATACGGGGGATAATGGTATCGCTGTCCGGAACCCCGGGTACCAGCAGGATCCCCGCATTGCCGGCAAAGGCCGTGCCCAGAGACTGGATAGAGATGAGGCAGATCAATAGGGGCATGATGTGGAAGGTGGAGCCGGAAGCGGGGGCAAAGTACCGAAGCCACATCTGAGGCCCCATCAGCGCTCCCAGGGGGACGGTGATGAACAGCGCCAGCCACAGCAGGGGGCCTGCTTCTCCCGAGGGGCCCGGAAGGTGGAGGTAAGCGGGGTTCAGCTGGCAGATCTGTCCGTATACCAGAGAGGGACCGCCCGCCTGATGAAGCAGGATAAAGCCGGTGGTCATCATAGACAGGAAAATCAGGATCCCATAAAAAATATCTGCCAGCGCCACGGCACGAAGGCCGCCGGCCCAAAGATAAATAATGATGATCAGGTAGAAGATCAGCCCGCAAAGCTCCCGGGACAGGAGGCCGCCGCTGGCGATTTCAATGAGGTAAGCGCCGCCGGAAAGCTGAATCTGCAAATAGGGGGCCGTAAAGGCCAGCATGAGAAAGGTGACGGAGAGGGTCAAGGGTCCCCAACGAAAAATATCCTCGAAGAGAGCTGTCGGTGAAATGTAGTTCCGCAGCTTGCCGTAGTGCCAGATCCGCTTGCCCAGGATCATGAACAAAATGCCGAAAAGCACATCCCACCCGATGGTGGTCATGTAAATCGGCCCCTTGGAATAGAAGTAGGCGCTGGCGCCCAGGAAGGCAAAGACGCTGATCCAGGTGGAATACACCGTAAAGAATGCCATGAGCGACGGCATCTGACGGCTCTGGACAAAAAAATCCTCCAGGGTCGGCAAGGATCGGTTTCTGGCGAACTCGGCCAGGATCAGAGGGAAGATCAGGAAAAAGAAAATGATCATCAGAATGGATGTGGATGGCGTCATGGCAGAAATTTCCTTGATTTTTCAAATGCCGGCGGTATGCCGCGGCCTCTGGGATGGCCCGGGGAAACGGCGGGGAGAACAAAAAGAAGCCTCTTTTTGTAAAGCGCACAATAATATATAATAAGATAACACAAAAAGAGGGAGGTGGCTACTTGAATTTGTCGGGCGGCGTGGTGCTGTTCACCGTGATTTTGCTGGCGGTAGCGGCTCTGTATTTCTTTGTGTTTGCCAGAAGCCGGGAATGGTATATCCGCTTCTGGGGTCTATGCTGGATCGCTTATTCCATCAGCCTGATGCTGCTGATGTTTCACCTGGATACGGGGCAGAGCGTCCTCCTGGCTCTCCGCAAGCTCTTTGACCTGGCCAGCTTCCTGCTGCTCCTTTTCGGCGCTTACGCCTTTATGCATCGGGAGATCCCCACCTTTTGGTATCGGTTTGCCCTGTACGTCATTCTCTGGTTTTCTCTGGGCCTGTATGCAGGCTTTGAGTTGCCGGGCATCTACCTGCCCGTTTCCCTGTATGAAATGGTGGCAGTGAGCGCCATCTGCAAAATCATTTTCTGTTACTGGGATGTCACGCCTCTGCAAAAAACCCTGAGCATTTTGGTTTTTTCCCTCTGGGGCGGGGGGAAAGCGGCGTTGAGCCTGCTGGAGGCTTACTTTCCCGGAACCTCGGGCCTCTTTATACTGGAAATTTTGCTGTCCAATATCCTGACCTTTGCCATCTTCGTCATTTACATCCAAAAAACAAGAGACGAAATGAGCGGAGCTCAACGGCTGCACCAAATCGTGGCTGATAACCTTTCGGATATGGTGTTTTACTACCAATTGCACCCGCAGCCATCCTTTCAATACGTCTCGCCGTCCGCTGCCGAGCTGACCGGCCATGGACCGGAGCGCTTTTATCAAAATCCCAAGCTCTACTACGATTTGGCCGACCCCTCCGGGATCGCCACCATTGAGGCGGTTTTTCGCGGGGAGGAGCCGGGGGAGGAGCCCGGCCAGGGCGTCATCTTTCGGGCGGTTCATCGGAACGGGACACCGTACTGGTGCGAAATCCGGGCGTCGGTGCTCCGGAAGGAGGGACGGCCGGTGGCCATTGAGGGGATCCTGCGGGATGTGAGCCGGATGAAGGAGGCGGAGATGAACCAGGAAAAGGCTAAGCAAGCCAGAGATTTGCTGTTTTCCAGCATTTCACACGAGCTGAAGACACCGGTGACCTCCATTGCCGGGTATGCCAATGCCCTGAACGATGGCACCCTGAAGACGCAGGAGGAGCGGGAATACGCTGCCCGGGTCATTTCTGCCAAGGCCCTGTCCCTGGAGCGGCTCATTGAGGATCTGACCCAGCTGTCTAAACTGGAGACCCGGCAGTTTTCTCTGGAGATGATGATGGTCCGGGCCGACGAGCTGACCCGGGAGCTGGTGGAATCCGCCGTGCCGGACCTCAAGGCGGCGGGGCAGGCCTTTGAAGTCCTCTGCGATTACAATAGCCTGTCCTCTTACTACTTGATTGTGGATTCCAAGAGAATCCTTCAGGCGTTCATGAATCTGGTGTACAATAGTATTAAGTTTTCCGATGCAGCAGAGCTGGTTCAGATGGAAATCCTGCCCGACGGCAAGGGGGCGGCGGTACAGTTTCGGGTAAGGGACCGGGGCATCGGTATTTTCCAGGAGGATCTGCCATATATCTTTGAGCGGTTCTATCGGGCGCATCAGGGAGAGAAAGCCCGGGAAATCAAAGGGAGCGGCTTGGGGCTGACCATCGCCAGAGAGATCGTTACCGGTCACGGCGGAAAGATCCGGGTGGAAAGCACGGCCGGAGAGGGGAGCGTCTTTACCTTTGAGCTTCCCATATATAATGAAGATTGGAGCGAGGAATAGTCGTATGGTAAAAGAAAAAATACTCATTGTGGACGATGAAAAGCCGATCAATGACCTGATCCGTTCGTATGTGGAGAAGGAGGGCTACCAGGCGTTCACCGCTTTTTCCGGGGCGGAGGCGATGGAAAAGGCCAGACAGGAAACGCCGGATCTGATCATTCTGGATGTGATGCTGCCGGACACCGAGGGAACAGCCCTCTGCATGGAAATCCGGAAGATCAGCCAGGCG
This sequence comes from Bacillota bacterium, assembly GCA_041836105.1. GTDB lineage: Bacteria > Bacillota > Clostridia > Peptostreptococcales > Anaerovoracaceae > UBA5559. The sequence goes on from JBGYKY010000116.1 coordinate 11,867, forward strand.
CCCATCCTGTTCCTCAGCTGCAAATCTCAGGAAATCGATAAAATCATCGCTCTTTCCGTGGGCGGGGACGATTACATTACCAAGCCGTTTATGGGGGGGGGAGCTTGTAGCAAGGATCAAGGCCCACCTTCGCCGGCAAAAGGCCATGGAGAACCGGGGTCTGGGACCGGCGCCGGGCCGGGTCTACGATTTTCCGGGACTTTGGATCGACACCACTACCCGGGAAATTTTGGCCGACGGCAAAAAAATCAATCTCACCGCCAAGGAGTTTGAGATCCTTATGCTGCTCGTCGAAAACCCCAAACGGGTATTCAGCGCGGAGCAGATTTTCGAGCTGACCTGGAAGGCCGAATGCCTGGGCGGCGATTCCCGGACGGTCATGGTGTACATCAGCAACCTGCGCAAAAAGCTGGAGTTTAACCCGGATAGCCCCAAATACATCCTGAGCATCCGGGGGGTGGGATATAAGTTTAATCACAATATTTTGGAAGAGTGAAAAACGGCAAAAAAAGATGTACCCCGGCGGATTCTGTGGTATAATCTTCGGGTGGTAAAAAATTCTTTGCCACAGCACCTTCTTCTTCGATATATAGAAAAGGCTTTAGGCAGCGAAATCTTTTTCCGACGCCGGAGCGGATCCTAGATATATTGAAAAGAGTATATTTAGAAAACGGAAAGGAAGAAGAAACCATGGAAAGATTAGTAGGAACCGTAGTGCGGGGGCTTCGCGGGCCCATCATCAAGGAGGGGGACGATCTCCAAAGGATCGCGGTGGAGGTGGTGACCGCCGCCGCCAAATCCGGGGAGTTTCACATCGGCGATCGGGACATCCTGGCCATTACCGAATCCATCGTCGCCCGTTCCCAGGGAAACTACGCTACCACGGAACAGATCGCGGCAGATGTCAGAGCCAAGCTGGGCGGCGGAACGGTGGGCGTGATTTTTCCGATCCTGAGCCGAAACCGGTTTGCCGTCTGCCTGCGGGGAATTGCCCGGGGCTGTGAGAAGGTGGTTCTGATGCTCAGCTACCCCAGCGACGAGGTGGGAAATCACCTGCTGGATTTGGACCGGCTGGATGAAAAAGGGATCGACCCCTTTCGGGATGTGCTGACCCAGGCCCGCTTCGAGGAGCTGTTCGGCAAAGCCAGACACACCTTTACCGACGTAGATTACGTCAATTATTATAGGGAGCTGATCGAAAGCGAAGGCGCCCGGGCGGAAATCCTCTTTGCCAACCATCCCAGAGAGATCCTGTCCTATACGGGAAAGGTTCTGACCTGCGATATCCACACAAGAGCCAGAACCAAGCGATTGCTCAAGGCGGCCGGCGCAGAAACGGTCGTCGGGCTGGACGATCTGATGACAGCAAGCGTGAACGGCAGCGGGTACAATACCCTGTACGGGCTGCTGGGATCCAATAAAGCTACGGAAAACTCGGTGAAGCTGTTTCCCAACGACTGCACTGACCTGACGCTGCGGATCCAGGAGGAAATCCGCGCCCTGACGGGCAAGACCATTGAAGTTATGGTCTACGGGGACGGCGCCTTTAAGGATCCCGTTGGACGCATCTGGGAGCTGGCGGATCCCGTTGTCTCCCCCGGATACACCCCGGGACTGGAGGGGACCCCCAGCGAGGTGAAGCTGAAATATCTGGCGGACAACGAGTTTGCGCATCTGAGCGGCGAGGCTCTGAAGCAGGCCATTTCTGATTATATTCGCAACAAAGAGACGGAGCTTGGCGACGCCATGGTGGCGCAGGGCACCACCCCCAGACGGCTGACCGACCTGATCGGCTCGCTCTGCGATCTGACCTCGGGCAGCGGCGACAAGGGGACCCCCTTTGTCTACATCCAGGGGTATTTCGATAATTACACCAAATAGCCGGATGCCGGTTAAAGGAAGGCCACTCCGGCGGATAAGGGCAAGAAACAATACGGCTAATCTCAATATCGAGACTAACCGTATTGTTTTTGAGAAAAAAAGCGCTGCGATGATCGGAAGGGACATCAAAAAAATGAGAAAAGGAGCCTTTGGGCGGCAGCCTTCGGGGCATTATGGTACAAACTTGCGCTTGCATATGGGGTTTTCTGAGTCTTTTCTTATTAACTTGTTCCTTAAAAAATAAAAACGTAAATTGGCACGGATATTGAATAATATGGAGGACAGCGGAGGCACATGGTGTGCCTGGTGAATACAGTGAAAAGGAGATCAAAAAATGACAGCATTTAACAGAGAAGCGGCATTAGAGCAGGCCAGAAGGATCGTTGGCTACATCGAGAAGCCTGAGCTGACCAATGAGGAGAAGGATCTCATCGTCAAGGAATCCATCTCCAACTTCAACGAAAACGTGAATCCGGGCTGGCTGGAATACAGAAAGTCTGTTTCCACAGATGCTGCGTTCGTCGAATGGACCGACTCGGTAGACCATTTTGAGGATCTGTACGGCCATGAGTTTATCGACTGCTTGGGCGGATTCGGCATCTACACCTGCGGTCACAGAAATCCTGAAATCCTGAAGACCGTCAAGGCACAGCTGGATCGCTATGCGCTCCACTCTCAGGAGCTGGTGGACCCCCTGCGAGGCTATCTGGCCAACACGCTGGCGAAGATCACCCCGGGAGATCTGCAGTATTGCTTCTTCACCAACGGCGGAGCCGAGGCGATTGAAATGGCGTTAAAATTAGCCAGACTGGCTACCGGCGGCCGATGGTACATCTCCACCATCGGGGCTTTCCACGGCAAATCCCTGGGCGCCATCTCCATGGGCGGCAAGGGCGCGTACAGAGAAGATTACCTGCCCATGATCCAGCAGGTTCAGCATGTAGAATACGGCAATGCGGAAGCGATGGAAACGGCCATCAAGAACCTGCAGACCGTAGGAGAAAAGGTTGCCGCCGTAATTATCGAGCCCATCCAGGGCGAGGCCGGCGTTATTATCCCGCCGGACGGATATCTGAAGAAGGTTCGCGAGATCTGCGACAAGTATGGCGTAGCCATGATCGCCGATGAGATCCAGACCGGTATGGGCCGCTGCGGGACCATGTGGCGTTGCGAGCACGAAGGCGTTACTCCGGATATCATGACCTACGGCAAAGCATTCGGCGGCGGCATCATGCCTATTACCGGCATCATTGCCCGGCCCAACATGTGGGGACAGAAGCTGATCGACAATCCCTGGATCCTGGGCTCCCCCACCTTCGGCGGCAATCCCCTGGCCTGTGCGGCTGCGCTGTCGACCATTAAGTTTATGCTGGAGAACGATGTTCCCAAGATGGCCAAGGAAAAGGGCGACTATTTCATGAAGAAGCTGGGCGAGCTGAAGGCCAAGTACCCCACGGTCCTGAAGGAAATCCGGGGCGCCGGGCTGCTGATCTGCATGGAATTCCCCGAGGCAGAGGTGGGATATGCTGTTACGAAGGGACTGTTCGCCAGAAAGGTGATGACGGCAGGGACCCTGGTCAATGCCAAGACCGTTCGGATCGAGCCCCCTGCCGTACTCTCCTACGAGACCATCGACACGGTTATCGCAAGGCTGGATGAATCCATCGCAGACGTTAAGAAGGAATTTAACCTGTAAAGGGTTGAAGGAATATTGAAGGGTTTAAGATCCGCTTTTGCCGCGTGAAGAACCGGCTCCCAATGATGATGATGAAAGAAGCACCGGATGGCGTCGTTTCCATCCGGTGCTTCTTTCATGGCTTGGGAAAAAATGGATAAAAAAGGACGGATGTTGCGGCTGATTGTTCGGAATTTTCTGAATATGTGCCAAAAAGTGTACTTTTCCCTCCTCCGTGGTATAATGGACAGGTCTCTGCATTGGCAGAGATAAAGAAAGTGAGGAGAAAAGAGTATATGGCAAAGAAGCTTGTTACTGTGTGGCTTTCCTTGACCATCCTGTTATTCTCATCAATTTCTATATATGCTGACCAAAACGTTCAAGGAGATTTTTTCTTCAGAAGCGTTGTAGCTAATGGGGAGAAGCTGATCAATTATAACCTTCAGTATCCCATCATCAGCTACAACCACACCACCTACCTTCCACTGAGTGAGGATATGGGGCGGATCTTCGGATTCGCGCTTTCAGTGGACTGGGAAAGCCGCACACTAAAACTAACCAAAACCGAACCGACTCAGAGCAATCTGAGCAATAACACCTACAAGGGAGAACCGACTCAGGTAGCGGTTCAGATCCTTGAGAACTTCCGTGTTCTGGCCGTGTCAGGGCCGGGCATTGAGGCGGAGCCGGCGCAGGCGGACGCTTCGACACAGCCGGAGGCTTCGGATATTGCTGAGACTGGGGAAGCCTCTGAGACTGCGGAGCCCGGGCAGGAGCGGCGCACGGAGGTATGGACATTGACCGATTCGACGCCGCTGCTGGCCAAGGGGAAGTACATCTACGTTCCCATCCGTTTCTTTGCGGAAAGCGAGATCTTTCGATGGGATCTCCATTATGACGCATATTTCGGCCTATGTATCAGCAGCCGTCCCGGGGTGCCCGCCCAGACCGACTGGGCCCGGCAGGAAGCCCTCTACAACAGAGGCCTGTACTCCTATATCA
>JBGYKY010000117.1:0-5170 GCA_041836105.1 Bacillota bacterium
GATTTCCGCCAGCAGCCGAAAGATGGGAGGCACCGTCCAGCTCCCCAGCTGGATGCTGGCTGCCAGGCCGGACGGCAGGACGCGGGGAATATTTTCAAAAAAGCCGCCGCCGGTAATGTGAACCATCCCCGAAGGGCGAAGGCCGTCGAAAACCCGACGACAGACCGATGTGTAAATTTGTGTCGGAGTCAGCAGGGCCTCCCCCAGGGTGGTTCCCAGCTCCTCCACATAGGTGGACGGAGTCCAGCCCCGCACGTCAAAAAACAGCTTGCGAACCAGAGAAAACCCATTGCTGTGCAGCCCGCTGGAGGGGATGCCGATGATGGCGTCCCCTTCCCGTATGGCCGAGCCGTCGATGATTTGGCTCCGATCCACCATGCCTACCGCAAATCCGGCTATGTCATATTCCCCGTCCTGATAGAAGCCGGGCATTTCCGCCGTCTCACCGCCCACCAGCGCACATCCCGCCAGCTGGCACCCCCGGGCTATGCCGCTGACGATCTCTGCGATCTTCTCCGCTTCGACCCGTCCGGTGGCCAGATAATCCAAAAAGAAAAGCGGCTCTGCGCCCTGGCAAAGAATGTCGTTGACGCACATGGCAACACAATCCTGACCCACCGTGTGATGGATACCGGTAAGAAATGCAAGCTTCAGCTTGGTCCCCACACCGTCGGCACCGGATACCAGCACCGGCTGCTTCATGCCAGAAAAGTCAGGCTGATACAGGCTGCCGAAGCTCCCCAGCCCGGTAAGGACGGCAGGGGTAAAGGTCTTCTCAACATGCTGCTTCATCAGCTCTACCGCTCGTTCCCCCTCTTTGGTGTCCACGCCGGCATCCCGATAGGTAATTTTTCCTTTCATTTTTCTGCTCCTGCTTCTAACACTGGGCTGGCTTACGACTGGCCTTCCGCCCGCCGCTACTCCCGATCCTGCACCCTGGAAAGAACTGCCTGATACGTTTCCTCCACCTGACCCAGATCTCGTCGGAACCGATCCGTGTCCATCTTTTCGTTGGTGGTCACACCCCACAGGCGGCAGGTATCCGGCGAAATTTCATCGGCCAGCAGCAGGGCGCCGTCGGCTGTCTTTCCAAATTCAATTTTAAAATCAATGAGCCTCAGACCTCGCTCCAGAAAAAAGGCTTTCAGGGCATCGTTGACCATGAACGCATACCTGCGCACCAGCTGCAGCTCCTTTTCTGTAGCCAGCTCCAGGGCCAGAATGTGGTCATCATTGATGAGGGGATCCCCCAGATCATCGTTTTTATACGAAAACTCCAGCACCGGACGGGCCAGAGGACGTCCCTCCTCAACGCCGTACCGCTTGGAGAAGGAGCCGGCCGCCACGTTTCGGATGATAACCTCCAGCGGCAGGATGGTCACGGCCTTGACCAGCGTTTCCCGACGGTTCAGCTGCTCCACGAAATGGGTGGGTACCCCTTGCTTCTCCAGCATCTGAAAGAGGATATTGGCCATCACGTTGTTGACCTCCCCCTTCCCCAGGATCTGACCCTTTTTCTGTCCGTTAAACGCCGTGGCGTCATCCTTGTAATCCACGATGAGCAGATCGGCCCGGTCGGTTCGGAATACCTTTTTGGCTTTGCCTTCATACATTAATTCCCGCTTTTCCACCCTATTTCCTCCCTTTCTGAAATTCCGCATCCATGCCGCTCACTTCTTCTTCCATCCTTTTCTTGTAGGCGATCATCCGCTCCCGGAGCTCCGGATATCGGAGCGAGAGGATCTGCACCGCCAGCAGGCCGGCGTTTTCGGCTCCGTCGATGGCCACCGTCGCCACCGGAACGCCCTTGGGCATCTGTACCATGGACAGCAGAGAATCCAGCCCGTCCATGGTGGAGGATTTGATGGGCAGACCGATGACGGGCAAGGGGGTGAAGGCCGCCATAATTCCTCCCAGGTGCGCAGCCTTTCCGGCTGCGGCAATCAACACCTCCAACCCTGACTCCGCCGCGCCGGTAGCATACCTTTCCGCTGCCCGAGGCGTTCGATGGGCGGAGATGATCCGTGTCTCCCACTCCACTCCGAACTCCTTCAATACTTTTTCTGCCCGTTCCACCACCGGGTAGTCCGATGCGCTGCCCATGACGATCCCAATCTTCATCCTGTCCCTCCTCCGGCCCGGCCAGGCCTTTTTTCCCTCTTCTTCTGCTTCTATTTAAAATATTCCACCCCGGAGATGAAAATTCGCTGATCATAGTTCCCCGGAACGTTTTTATACAGCCCCTTGCCGACTCTCTCCGAGTGGCCCATCTTTCCCAGGATCCGGCCGTCCAGCGAGGTAATGGCCTCTATGGCGCCCACGGACCCGTTGGGGTTGAAGGGCTGCTCCATAGTCGCCCGCCCTTTCGGATCCACGTATCGGGCTGCAATCTGTCCCCCAGCCGCCAGCTCCGCCACCAACTCCTCTCCGGCGATGAATCGGCCTTCTCCATGGGACACCGGAAGAGTATGGATATCTCCGGCAGAAACGCCCGCCAGCCAGGGAGATTTTACCGAGGTGATCTGAGTCCGGACCAGCCCGGAAAAATGACGGCCGATCCGATTGTAGGTCAGGGTAGGGCTATCCTGAGTTATGGGGCGAATCTCGCCGTAGGGCACCAGCCCCAGCTTGATCAGCGCCTGAAATCCGTTACAGATGCCCAGCATCAGACCATCCCGACGGTTCAGCAGCTCCATGATCGCATCCGCAATAGCCGGATTTCGGAATACGGCAGTGATGAATTTGGCCGAGCCGTCGGGTTCATCGCCGCCGCTAAAGCCGCCCGGCAGCATGATGATCTGGCTTTGACGGATGCGCCGTTCCAGCATGGCAATGGATTCCTTTAGCTGCTCGGCGGTTCGGTTCCGAAGGACCAGGACCTCCGGTTCCCCGCCCGCCTGCCGGAAGGCACGCTCCGAATCCATCTCACAGTTCGTTCCCGGGAAAACGGGGATCAGGATACGCGGCCTGCCGCCGTCCCGGAAGCCGGCCCGGCTCCCGGGACGGGCCAGCGGTCGCTCCGCCCAGAACGGGAAATCCGCCGCACCTGCCTCTGGGGCGCTCCCTCCGACACCCTCCGCAGCCCGCAGGGGGAAGATGGGCTCTAAAGTTTTTTCCAGAAGCGCCGCGCCCTCTGCCAGGGGAATACGCCAGGGGCCCCACTGCCGGGCAGGCCCGTCATCCGCATCCCCCGCCAGCTCAAAGGCCTCCGTATCAGTGGTTTCTCCGATCCGATAGACAGGGAGGCCATCCGGCATGCTTCCGTCCCTCGCCTGCAGCAGCAGCCCGCCATAATCGGGACAGGACAGGGCTTTCTGCCAGCCCTCTCCCGACAAGCCCTCCGGCTTTCCGATCCGGACGCCCACTCGATTTCCTACGGCCATGTTCATCAACGCGACGAGGATCCCGCCCTCCCCGATAACGGAAGCGGCCAGCAGGCGCCCTTCGCGATTCAGCCGGGTCACCCGGTCCATGTTGTCCCGGTATTGCTCCGGCTCCAGCACTCCGTCCGCGCCCCGAGGAGCCGGGAGCCAGTACAAACGGGAGGGCTCCGGCTTCAATTCATTGGTCAGCACCCCTTCCGCATCGGTGACGCCCACGGCAAAGGAAATCAGGGTTGGAGGAACCGTCAGATCCCGGAAGGTGCCCGACATGCTGTCCTTTCCGCCGATGGCGGGAAGGCCCAGCTCCAGCTGAGCCCGCAGGGCGCCCAGCAGCGCCGCCAACGGCTTGCCCCAGCTCTCCGGATTTTGTCCCAGCGCTTCAAAGTATTCCTGAAACGACAGCCGGATGCCTTCCCTGCTCCCGCCCATAGCCACCTGCTTTGTCACGGAATCAATCACTGCAAAATATGCTCCGTGGAATGGACTTTTCTCCGACAAATAGGGATCGAACCCGAAGGTCATCAGGGTAGCGGTTTCCGTATCGCCCACCGGGACCGGAAGCTTGGCCGCCATTCCCGGAGCTGCGGTCTGCTGATAAAAGCCGCCCGCCGGCATCAACAGCGTCCCGGCGCCGATCGTGCTGTCAAACCGCTCAAACAGCCCTTTCTGGGAGCAGCAGTTCAAATCCTGCAGCAATTTTTCCGGCGAAAGCTCCCCTCTCCCTGCAGGCCCCGATGCCGCCGGCTCCTCGGGGCAGCAGACCCGTACCCGGGCCTGCTGCCGCACGCCGTTGGTGCTCAAAAATGCCCGGGACAGATCCAGGATGGTCTGTCCCCGCCAGGTCATCCGAATGCGCCCGGAATCGGTCACCCATGCCACCGGGGTGGCCTCCAGGTTTTCTTCTTCCGCCAGCGTCAGGAAACTCTTTGCATCCTCCGGCGACACCACCACCGCCATTCGTTCCTGAGATTCGGAAATAGCCAGTTCCGTTCCATCCAGGCCTTCATATTTTTTGGGGATTCGATCCAGCTCAATGTCCAGACTGTCGGCCAGCTCGCCGATCGCAACAGAAACGCCGCCGGCCCCAAAATCATTGCACCGCTTGATCAGCCCGGCAGCCTCCTTCCTACGGAACAGCCGCTGCAGGCTCCGTTCTACCGGCGGATTGCCCTTTTGTACTTCAGCGCCGCACTGGAAAAGCGATTCCTCCGTATGGCCCTTGGAGGATCCGGTGGCACCGCCGCAGCCGTCCCTTCCGGTCCGGCCGCCCACCAGAAGCACTAAGTCTCCGGGGACCGGCGCCTCCCGGCGGATATGGCTCAGAGGCGCCGCGCCGATGACAGCGCCGACCTCCATCCGCTTCGCCACATATCCGGGATGGTAAATCTCCCGCACCTGCCCGGTCGCCAGTCCGACCTGATTGCCGTAAGAGCTGTACCCGGCCGCCGCACCTCTGGTGATTTTGCTTTGAGGCAGCTTCCCCTGCAGGGTTTCCGATAACGGCGTCCGAGGGTCGCCGGACCCGGTGACCCGCATGGCCTGATAGACGTGGGCACGCCCGGAGAGGGGCTCCCGGATAGCGCCGCCCAGGCAAGTAGCCGCTCCTCCAAAGGGCTCGATCTCCGTAGGATGGTTGTGGGTCTCATTTTTAAACATGACCACCCAGTGTTCCTCTCCGGCGTCTACCTTGGCCCGGATGCGAATGCTGCAGGCATTGATTTCATCGGATACTTCCATATCCTGAAGCTTTCCTTCTGCTCTCAATTTTTTCATTGCCATCAATGCCA
>JBGYKY010000118.1:0-5494 GCA_041836105.1 Bacillota bacterium
CCGCATCGGCCCGCTGAAGCTGCATTTCTTCCCCTGCCGGAGCTGCCGGGATGCCCCGGGCCTTCAGCATGGCAATGCAGCTCAGCACCTCCTCCGGATAGGCATCGATCCCGTCTCCATAAAAAACAACGCTTCCGTCAGCCTTTTCTGCCAAGCGAGTCAGATATTCCGGCAGCTCCCAGGCTTTTCCCTCTACCAGCGTGCGGATCCCGCCTCCTTCCAGCCGATACGCGCCGGCATAGACCTGGCTTCGCCGGGCATCGAAAAGGGGCGCGGCAATGGGCCCCGGGGAAGCTCCGGGGGCAGCGCTGCCGCCGGAGCTATCGGGGCCGGCAGCACTGGCAGTACTGCCCTGAAATACAAAGGCTTCCAGTGTCGGCACCGGAATCATCGGCAAATCCAACGCTTGAGCCAGGGCTCTGGCCGCGGACACACCGATGCGGATACCCGTGAAGGATCCGGGGCCCGCAGACACGGCAATGCAAGTAATATCGCCTATCTGCAATGCGCGTTTTTTCAAAAGCTCCCGGATCATGACAAAGAGATTGCTCAGGTGGTTCATCCGCTCCCGGGAAATCTCCAGCAGGGAAACGCCCTCGCCGTCCGTCAGGGCCACAGAGGCCCAGCGCCCCGTTGTTTCAATGGTCAAAAGTTGCAATGATATACCCTTTCCTCCGGCGTCGCCCCAGTATTGATCCGAATCATTCGGGCATCGGCAGGGAGCAGCTCCCGGATTCGATCAGCCCACTCCACCAGGCAGACGCCCTCTCCGAAAAAATATTCCTCATAGCCCAGCTCCTCCATTTCCGCCGGATCGCTGAGCCGGTATACATCAAAATGGTACAGGGGCACACGGCCGGTATGATACTCATGAACAATCGTAAAAGTAGGGCTGGTAACCACCTCCGTGACTCCCAGGCCCTCTGCAATATATTTGGATAACGTGGTTTTTCCGGCGCCCAGATCCCCGATCAGCGCCACCAGGCTGCCCGGCCCCAGCTCTTCGGCCAACCGCCGCCCAAAGGCGGCGGTCTCCTCTTCACTGCGAATGTGTATCGTCCGCATATTTTTTCCTCGTTGCTCCATGGTTTTCTCCGGCGCGCGGCCTGCGTCCGCATCCGGCTCCGCTACCGCTTTTCGGACGGGCGGAAGCACTCGGGAGCCGCACCGCGATCGCGGCTGCCGCTATTTGTGCAAAAACCGGGCGATGGACTTGTAGGTAAGGAAGGTGATCGCCGCATTGATCCCTGCCTTCAGCAAATTAAAGGGCACGATAATCGTCAGCATCATCCCCAGCACCGTTTCCACGGGGACACCCAGAAAATGCGGAGTGATAAGCAGATTCCAGGCCGCCATGGATATCGTCATGACTATTGTACCACAAAGCAGCGCCAGCAACGCAACTTTCTTTGTTTTATGCCGCCGGTAAATCAGGCCGGCGGTCAGCACAAAGGCGCCGGTAGAGACCACGTGCATGAAAAAGCCGATCAGCCCGTCCCCTCCAAGAATAAAGGCCTGGATAAAGCTGACGATCACTGTCAGGGCCAGCCCCGCCAGCGGCCCGAAAGCAAACCCGGCGACAAAGATGGGAACATCGGCCGGATCGTATACCAGAAAAGGCGCCGGCGGGAAGGGAATGCGGATCAGCAGCATCAGCACCAGGGAAATGGCGCCCAGCATGCCCAGCTTGGTGAGCTTTGCGGTTCTCGGATTGGTATTCATGGTATTTCCTCCATTCTGTGGGGAATGCTTCCCCCTGACGCTCTGTTCCCGGTTTTGGCATGATGGCATATAAAAGGCCTCCTGAAACGGGTTTCAGGAGGCCTGTCAGCACAGAAAAAGCCAGCCCTTGTTTCTTTCATCCGGACTATACCGTCGGTACCGGGATCCAACCGGTTCTGCTGTTACGCTCGTGGACTCGTCGCTGGGTGCGCTTTACCACCGGTGAGGACTTTCACCTCGCCCTGAAACAGATCACTTATGAGGACATTATAACCGCTTCCACGGCGGTTTGCAACTTCTTTTCGTCGGGATCCTTTTTCCGCGCCCCGGGCGGCCCCGGGCAGCACCGAATGTGCGCCAGCCGAGACCGGTCTCAGCCTTCCTCGCCGCGCGGCGTTGCCGGCGACGGCTCTGCCCCGTCAAAGCTGCTCAGCCTGCAGATGGCTTCGGCGTAAATGGCCGCCGCCCGAATCAGCTGTTCCACGGAGACCCGCTCGTTTTTCCGGTGAGCCAGCTCCTCCTCTCCGGGAAAGGCCATCCCGAAGGCCACGATGTTGGAGGCTGCCCGGGCGTAGGTGCCGCCGCCGATAACCAATGGCCTGGCGGCCGAATCCCCGGTCTGCCGCCGGTAGACATCCATCAGCGTCCGGATCAGCGGATGCTCCTCTGGCAGATAAATGGGCGGCTGATGCTTCATGCGGAGCAGCCCGCAGCCCTTCCGATCCAGCAACGGCAAAAACGTCTCATAGACCTCCTCTTCGGAAAAGGTTACCGGATACCGGATATTGACCACCATTCGGGCAGCCTCCGGATCGATTTTCATGGTCCCTACATTCATCACCAGCGGGCCGGAAATCGTGTCGGACAGACTGCATCCCAAGGCTTCCCCGTGAAGCTCAAAGCCGATATACCGGTTATAGAAGTCGATGAAATCCACCAGATCCTCCTGTACCAGGGGCAGGCGTCCCAGCACCTCCATGAGAATGGAAATCGCGTTAAGGCCGCTTTCCGGGCGAGCGCCATGGGCCGATTTCCCGTGGGCGGAGATCTCCAGGCTTTTTCCCATGCCCCGGGTGACCACGCGGTGTCCGGTTTCCTCCCGGTATGCCTCCACCAACGCCTTGACGGGGCCGTATTCCGGGCCGCGAAGCAGTGCCCGGGCGTAGTCCGCCACCATGTTGGCCGCCCGGCCCCCGGTGAAGGAGCGCAGCTCCAGCCCCTTCTGCCGGGCGGGCGTAAATTTTCTGGCGACTTCAAAGGTCAGAATCCCCTTTTCGCCATGGATGACGGGAAACTCGGCGTCCGGCGTGAATCCCAGTGCGGGGGCTTCCTCCCGTTCCAGGTAATATCGGATCCCCTCCCAGTCGGTTTCCTCGTCCAGACCCAGAATCAGCCGTATCCGCCGGTCCGGCTGAAACCCCATCTCCTTCAGGGCTTTCATCGCAAAATATGCGGCAATGACCGGCCCTTTATCGTCGGTAGCGCCCCGACCCCAGATACTCCCATCGACGAGATCGCCGCCGAAGGGCTCCCGGTCCCAATCGCTTCCTTCGGGCACCACGTCTAAGTGCCCCAAAATCCCCAGGATTTCCGGAGACCCTTCCGGATCGCTTCCTCCAAACTCAATATGACCGCCGTAGTTGTCCACGTTCCGAACCCGAAAGCCGTCCCGGGCTCCTCGGCTCAGCATGGCCTGAAAGCAGCGGTGCACCTGCACGCCGAAGGGCAGGTAGCCCTCCCGAGGATCCTCGCAGGGCGGCCCGGCCACGCTGGGGATCCGGATCAGCTCCTGCAGGGCCTCCGTCATTTCCTCCCGATATTCACGGAGCAGTGACAAGTAATCCATCAATGTCCTCTCTGGCCTGCCGGGCCCGCTGCAGATGACCGGACGCCAGCAGCGCCGGATTGGTCTCCATATTTTCATCCAGGGGAACGATTTCGTACACCGTCCGCCCATTTTGCTTATACCGATCCACCCAGGTGGGGGTGGCGCTCATCTCCAGCGAAAAGATGTCGCCGGTGTTCTTTGCGTATGTCAGCTGTACTCGGGCAATCATCCCCTGTTCCGTATAGCGGGGATTCGGAATATCCAGAGTTTCCTGCCGCTGGTTGGAAATGAAGTTGCCCATGCTGTAAAAGACCGGCACCTGCTGCCCCTCTGACCGCCCGGGGATCATCTCCATCCTTTGCAGGACGTGGGGATGGGAAGCAAAAATGATGTCGGCTCCCACGGCCGCCGTCCGCTCGGCGATATCCAGCTGCCACTGGTTGGGCGTCCGTTGGTACTCTTCGCCCCAGTGAAGGTACAGGATGACCAGCTCCGCTCCGGCACGCCGGGCCGCCGCCATAGCCTCCCCGATTTCACCCAGGTCTTCCTCCAGCTTGTAATACGAAAAGGAATTGATCAGCTCCGCCGTCCGCTGGGGAACGGCGCTCCCGTTGATGGTCACCTCCGGTCCTGCCCCGGAGGTCTCATAGGTATAGGCGACCACCCCGATCCGGACTCCCTTCACGGTGGTCAGGGCGTACCGGGGCCCTGTCGGCTCCCTGCGGCTTCCCGCCGTAATCAGGCCCTGCTCCTCCAGAATGTCCAGGGTACGGAGTACACCGCTGTGCCCCCTGTCCACCATATGGTTGTTGGCGGTGATGATTACATCAAAGCCGCTCTCCTTCAGGGCTTTGGCCAGCTCATCCGGCGCGCTGAACGCCGGGTATCCCCGATAGGGCGTCCCTCCGAAGGTCCCTTCAAAGTTTCCCAGGGCCAGGTCAGCCCTTTCCAGATACGGCTTTACGTATTGAAAGTTGTTGGTATAGTCGTAGGTGCCCGTGCTGCTGTCCAGCTGGGAAGCGATCTGCGGCTCATGAACCATAATATCTCCCACGCAGACGATTTCCAAAGACACAGGCAATTCGGCCCTGGCGGGAAAGACCGCCGGTACGCCTCCTGCGCCGGCTGCCTCTCCGGAACCTCCGCTGCCGGACGGCAGGTCCGCTCCCCCTTCCGCTCAATGAGAAAAGAGCGGAAAGGCCGCTATGCTTCCCGCTGCCAGCACGGCCAGCAGAAGGATCAGGATCCGCCCTTTTTTACTCTTCTGCTCATTCAACGGACTCTACCCCCGCAATATCCGGGAAATCCTCCTTCAGCGCCCGCTCTACCACGTTTCTCAGGGTCATTCTGGCCCCCGGGCATCCGTTGCAACGGCCCTGAAGCCGCACCCGCACCAACTTCTCCCGAGTAAATTCTACAAACTCAATGTCCCCGCCGTCCCGCTGAAGGAAGGGGCGAATGTTTTCGATGGCTGCTTTGATTCTCTGTTCCATGCTTTTCTCCTTTTCTTATCGCTTGATCGCTTATCGCTCGCTTCTATTCGCTCTGCACCACCCAGGTAGGCTCTACCGTATAGATGCTTTCGGCTCCTGTGGGGAAAATCCCCTTGATGACCACTGATTTGATGGGATCGCCGTTACCGTCAAAGGAAATGGTTCCTGATACGCCCTTAAATTGCATGGTCATTTCCAAAGCATTGCGGACGGCCTCTCCGTTAACGGCCGTTCCCGCCCGATTGATGGCATCGATCCCCAGCAGATAGGCGTCAAAGGCCAGGGCCACAGCGCTTTCCGGTTCCTTGTCCTCCCCGTACTTTTCCTGATACGCCTTCAGAAAGGACTCGGCCAGGGGATTGGTGGCCCGATTCGGGTCAAAGAGAGTGGAGTAAGCCGTCCGAACGCTGGTGCGGCTCAAATCCAGTCCCAGCATCACATCGTCCTCCCA
>JBGYKY010000119.1:0-3853 GCA_041836105.1 Bacillota bacterium
AGCACTTTATCTTTGACGATGAAGGCTGTATAGTACCTGCCAAAGAGCAAGAAAAATTTGATACGCTGCCGGCAGAGTTTTCTCACCTGTATCTGGCTATCGGCGGCGCGCTGGCAGGCGTCATCTGCATCGCTGATCCTCTCCGGGAGGAGGCGGCTCAGGTGCTCGGCACCCTGCGGGAGCTGGGCCTGTCCCGCATCGTGATGATGACCGGCGATAATCAACGTACAGCAGCCGCCATTGCGGCCGAGGTCGGAGTCGATGCCTTCCATGCCGGCGTCCTGCCGGAAGACAAGGCCCGGTTTGTTCAGGAAGCCAAGGCTGCCGGCCATACGGTCATCATGGTGGGCGACGGCATCAACGACTCTCCGGCTCTTTCTGCAGCGGACGCGGGTATCGCTATCAGCGAGGGCGCCGCTATCGCCAGAGAAATTGCCGACATCACCATTGCCGCCGATAACCTTTACGAGCTGGTGCTTCTCCGGATGATTGCCATGGGCCTTCACCGGAGAACCCGCCGGAATTACCGGGTAGTCATCGGCTTTAACTCCGTGCTGATTGCTCTGGGCGCGGCGGGACTTCTAAGCCCCACCGCCTCAGCGATGCTCCATAACCTGTCCACGCTGGGCGTCAGCATCAAAAGCATGACGAACCTGCTACCGGACATCTCCGGTGCTGGAGATGTCCGATAAGTCCGCATCTATTTGGCGTCTGCCGAAGCAACAGGAGGCTTCCCATGAGCCAGTATGAGAAAAAGGCCTGGTTTTTCAACCATCGGGAGTGCGAATACTTTCCCTGCCATCCCACGGACAGACCGGAGGACTTTAATTGTCTGTTCTGTTTTTGTCCTCTCTACGCACTGGGGAGCCGCTGCGGCGGGAACCACACCTATGTAGGCGACGGCATCAAGGACTGCAGCGGCTGCTTCTTTCCCCACGACCGGAGGAGCTATCACGCCATCATGGCAAAATTTCCGGAAATCGCCCGGCTCGCCAAAAGGGATCTCCCTGCCCGGTAGGGTTCCGAATTCCGGCAGTTCGCAGGAAAAGCAATCGCTTCCTCTGGCCCCGGCCCTCAAAGCGCCGCCCGGGGGCAATAAAGTCAAAGGCTTTGGGACCCCCACGGTCCCAAACCCTTTTTTTCTTTTTCTCTCCACGGTGCTTCGCAAAAGCCTCAGAAGAAAACCGAGACGATCGCTTGATAAATAAAGAGAACCGCAGGCGTCAGGATCCGGTCGACAACGTCGAAGATCAGCAGGGCCATCAGGATGATAAAGCCGTTCTGGTACACGGTATCGTACCAGCTCATCCGCCGCAGATCAAAGAGCTGCGTCAACAGGCCGAAGCCATCCAGCGGCGGTACCGGAAGCAGGTTGAATACCATCAGCACGATATTGATCAGCACCACATTCATCAGCACCGTGTTGACCGCCTCTCCCATGCCAGTCCCCATAAAATCAGGCGCCAGCATCACCAGGACCTTTATCAGGCCGGTGGTTATAATGGCCAGAATCAAATTCACGGTGACGCCGGCGATCCCGACCAGAAATTCATCCCGGCGCGGATGCTTGAAATGATAGGGATTGATCTGAACGGGGCGCCCCCATCCGAAGCCCACCACAATGAGGGAGAGCATGCCGAAAGGATCGATATGCGCCATCGGGTTCAAGGTGACCCTCCCCTGCAGCTCCGGCGTGTCGTCTCCCAACCGGTAAGCAACAACGGCGTGACCGAACTCATGAAAGGCCAGGCCGATGACGATCCCCGGCAGCATCAGCACCATATCCATCAGCCAGTCCAGCGGGCTTAAAAATCGCCCGTTGAGAACCGCCATGACCAGCATGAGCAGCAGCAGGAATAAAATGGGGGATCGAGTCAGTCGATTGAGCATGTTCAGTCCTTTCTGTCCAACGTCTTATACAGAGGAAAATCCCGGCAAAGCGCTGCAACGATGCTCCTGGCTTCCTCCTGTTTTTTCTGATCCACCGGATGATCCAGCGCCAGGCTGATGGCTTCTGCCACTCGTCGGATTTCCGCCTCCCGAAAGCCTCTGGTGGTCAGAGCGGGTGTTCCCAGCCGGATACCGGCAGTCACATTGGGCCCGTAGGGATCGTTAGGCACCGTATTTTTATTGGTGGTAATGTTGGCCTCGTCCAGAAGATGCTCTGCGTCCTTTCCCGTCATACCCCTGTTGCGCAGGTTCAGCAGGATCAGATGATTATCCGTACCGCCCGATACCAGATCAAAACCGCGCTTCACCAGTTCATCCGCCAGAACGGCGGCATTTTTCAGCACCTGCTGCTGATATTCCGCGAAGGACGGCTCCATGGCTTCTTTAAAGCAGACCGCCTTCCCGGCGATGATATGCATCAACGGCCCCCCCCTGGATACCAGGGAAGATTGCCTTGTCCAGCCTGGGCCCCAGGGCTTCCTTGGCCAGGATGGCGCCCCCCCGCGGCCCTCGAAGGGTTTTGTGGGTGGTGGTGGTCACCACGTCGGCGTATTCCATGGGGTTGGGATGAAGGCCTGCCGCTACCAGCCCGGCAAAATGAGCCATATCCACCATCAGCAGAGCGCCCGCCTCATCAGCAATCTCCCGAAAGCGGCGGGCATCAATAATCCGCGGGTATGCGCTGGCGCCGGCCACAATCATTTCAGGGCGGTGCTCCAGCGCCAATCTCCGTACCTGGTCAAAATCGATGGTTTCCGTCTCCGTGTCTACCCCGTAGGAAACGAAGTTGAAATATTTCCCCGACAGGTTCACCTTGCTTCCGTGAGTCAGGTGCCCGCCGTTGGAGAGATCCATTCCCAGCACCGTATCCCCCGGAGTCAGCAGTGCAAAATAAACGGCAATATTGGCGCTGGATCCGGAATGGGGCTGCACATTGGCATAGGGGGCATGAAACAGAGCCTTTATCCGTTCAATGGCCAGGGTCTCCACCTCATCCACGTGCTCACAGCCCCCGTAATACCGCCTGCCCGGGTAGCCCTCGGCATATTTATTGGTCAGTTCGCTGCCGCAGGCTTCCATGACGGCCCGGCTGGTGAAATTTTCCGAAGCGATCATCTCCAGCTTGTGCTCCTGACGGTACACCTCCCTGTCGATCATCTGACTCAGCTCCGGATCCCGACGTTCCAGATATGTGTCCTTCATAGGGTGTTCCTTTCCGATTTCATTAATCCACGAGAAATAAAAGCAATTACATGGGATTGTACCATAAATCCCGGTAAAAATCAAACGCCCTCCCGGCCGAATTCCCTCTTCGGCGGTTTCCACCCCGCTTTTACCCGGTGCCCGGCGGGCCGGCCGCTATAAAAAAGACTCCACAAGAGTCACTCCTGTGAAGCACTGAATCTCTCCTTTACATTCCGGCAGCAGAGGAAGGCCTCCCGGGTCCATTGCCGATACCGGCAGTTGTAACAGGATCGTTCCCCGTCATCGGTGTACAGCTTTTCTGTCAGATGGCCGGCGCCTCCTACAGAAGGTCCGACAGCAGCCGAGCGATGGATTCCTTAAATTTGATCATCAGCGAGCGCTGAGCGTACAGCTCCTCCGTCAGTTCCCGACACACCTTCATGTCCTCTTCAAAGATCCGCTCCAGCTCCTGCACCTCCAGCTTATCGTAAATAAAGGCATTGGCTTCAAAATTGAGGCGGAAGCTTCTCCGGTCAAAGTTGGCAGAGCCGATGGACGCAACCTCCCCATCAGCCATAATGGTCTTGGCGTGGAGAAATCCGTTGTCGTAGATATACACCCGGACGCCGGACCGCATCAGCTCGCCCACATAGGAATAGGTGGCCCAGTACACGAACATGTGATCCGGCATACGAGGAATCATGATTCGCACGTCTAC
>JBGYKY010000120.1:0-4722 GCA_041836105.1 Bacillota bacterium
ATCCCCGCCAGGCCATCGGGGCCGGCACCGCGAAGGATCCGCATCAGCACCGTTTCCGCCTGGTCATTGCGGTTTTGAGCTACAGCGATCCGGACCTGGCCCGGATCCAGCCCCTTTCCCCGGATCAGCTCCTCTGCCACCTGCTCAAAAGCCCTATAGCGGGCATTTCGCCCGGCCTCCTCGCAGCTGATCCCCGCCGCCCGGGCGGCGGCTTCGCAATCGACAACAAAAACCCGGCAGGAAAGGCCGTGACCCCGGCACAGATCCTCCACGAACCGCTGATCCTCTTCCGCTGCTCCGGGCCGCAGGAGGTGATTGACATGAACCGGGTAAAGGGACATCTCCCGGAGCTCCCGGATCCGGAGCAGCAAATGAAAAAGGCACAATGAATCAGGTCCTCCGGAAAGTCCTAATACAATGTGCGGATGGGGGGAAGCTCCGAGAAGCCGGTGTGCTTCCATCGTTTTTATTACCTGCTCCATCATAAGGGGATCCGTATCACAGCTCAACGCCAAAGAACGCCGCCCCGTTGGCATAGGTGGCTTTTCCGGCTTCCTCAAAGGAGATCCCCTTGATCTCGGCCAGCCGCGCAACGGTGTACTCCACCAGGGGTGAACTGTTTCTCTTCCCCCGGAAGGGCTCCGGCGCCAGATAAGGGGCATCGGTTTCCACCAAAAGGAACTCCAGAGGGATGGCCTGGGCCACCTCGACCCCTCTCCGGTTATTTTTATAGGTAATGGGGCCCGCTAAGGAAATGGTCGCACCCAGCCGGATATACTGCTCCGCCATCTCGCGGCTGCCGGAATAGCAGTGCAGCAGCACCCGGGCGTCCCGAGCCGGAGCGCCGTCCGCTCCCCGCCGCCGGGGAAACCAGTCGCAACGCTCCTGAGAAAAGGCGCCTTCGTCCTTTAAGATCTCCATTACATCCTGATCCGCGTCCCGGGCGTGAATGACGATGGGCATCTTCAGCCGGTTAGCCAGCTGGATCTGCCGCCGGAACCAGTACTGCTGGTCCTCCCGGGGAGACAGGTTTCGGTAATAGTCCAGCCCGATTTCGCCAATGGCCCGCACCCGCTTGTTCCGAGCCAGGCTTTGGAACAGCAGCAGCTGCTCCTCGTCCATAGAGGACGCCTCGTGGGGATGACAGCCTACTGCCGCGTAGCACCAGGAGTACGTTTCCCCATGGCGCACCGCCCTGTACGAGCTTTCCAGGTCAAAACCGACATCTATTACGCAGGAAACCGGGGAGGCCTCTATCTCCGCAGCGATGCGCCGAACATCCCCCTCCGTGTGGTCTTCATTATTTAAATGGGCGTGAGAATCAAACAGCATATAAGCTCCCGCAGCCTCCCGGCCTTCCGATCCAAGATTCCCCGACGATTTGGCAGCGTTCGACTTACGGCCGGCGACCGTCTGCGCCGCGCCGCCGGGCTGCAGCCCGGCCATCACCCTCCGGCCTCTGCCGTCAGCGCTCCAAGCGCTGCCAGCTCCTTGGCAATGTCCAGCCGCGGGAAGATGGGATCCCCCTTTTTGACGGTTTCTCCACCCATCCGCCCAAAGACAACAGCATCCTCCCATCGGACGTTTTCCGGCGCAAGGCCCAGCTGTTCCCGGATTTTGCAGGAGGTGGCCGCCATAAAGGGATTGATCAGCACCGAAACGATCCGCAGAGCTTCGGCCAGGTTATGCATCACCGTGTCCAGACGAGCCCGGTTGGCCGCTTCCTTGGCCAGCACCCAGGGGGCCGTTTCATCGATGTACTTGTTGGTTCTGCGGATCAGTATCCAAATCTCCTCCAGAGCCAGGCTGAAGCTGAACCGGTCCATGTGCCCCTCCACTCTGGCCGCCGTTCCGATGGCCAGCTCCTTCAGCTCCGGATCAGGGGCCTGTTCCGTCCCGGCGGGAGGAACCACGCTGCCGCAGTATTTTTCAATCATGCTGACAGTCCGGGAAACCAGGTTGCCCAGATCGTTGGCCAGGTCGTAGTTGATCCGGTTCAGCATCACCTCGTTGGTAAATACCCCGTCCTGTCCAAAGGTATACTCCCGAAGCAGAAAATATTTCAGAGCATCGATGCCATACCGCCGGATCAGCTGTACCGGGTCTACGACATTGCCCTTGGATTTCGACATTTTCCCTCCCTCCAGCAGCAGCCATCCGTGACCCAGCACCTGCCGGGGCAGCGGAGCCCCCATGGACATCAGCATGGCAGGCCAGATGACCGTATGGAATCGAACGATTTCCTTGCCCACCAGATGGACGTCGGCCGGCCAGTATTCCCGGTACAGCTCCGTCTCATCGGGGTAGCCCAGTGCAGTGACGTAGTTGGACAGGGCATCCAGCCAGACGTAGATTACGTGGTTCTCGTTAAGAGGTACCGGAATCCCCCACTTCAGGGTAGATCGGGAAATGCACAGATCCTCCAGCCCCTGCCGGACGAAGCTCAGCATCTCGTTCCGCCGGGATTCGGGCTGAAGAAATTCGGGGTTTTTCTCAAAGAGCTCGATCAGCCGCTCCTCATATTTGGACAGGCGGAAAAAGTAGGCGTCCTCTCTGGCCGGCTGAACCGGCCGGCCGCAGTCCGGGCAGCTGCCGTCCCGAAGCTGACTCTCGGTCCAGAAGGATTCGCAGGGCGTGCAGTACAGTCCTTCGTACTCTCCCGGGTAGATGTCTCCGTTTTCATACATTTTCATGAAAATCCGCTGAACCCGCTCCTGATGGCGAGGCTCCGTGGTCCGAATAAAATCGTCGTAGGAAATTTCCATAGTTCTCCACAATTCCTGGATGCCGGCAACGATCCGATCCACGTATTCCTTCGGAGAAATCCCCTGCTTTTCAGCGGCGGTCTGAAGCTTCTGCCCATGCTCGTCGGTACCCGTCAGGAACCGTACATCGTACCCGGACAGCCGCTTAAATCGGGCCATGGCGTCTGCCATGACGGTGCAATAGGTATGCCCGATGTGCAGATTAGAGCTGGGATAATAGATGGGGGTGGTGATGTAGTAGCTCCCCTTGCTCTCCCCTTCCCGGCTCTGCCGCCCCTGATGCTTCTCCGCTTTCTGATTTTTCTCTGTCATTGGTTCGTTCCTTTCCCGGGAACCCCGAATGGAAGGCCCCCCGACTGGTTGGTGTCCCTCAATTATGCCACTTTTCCCCCCCTTTGGCAACACCTCTCTTTTTAACGGATAGCACCGGCAAAATGTCATTTGCTATCGAGGAGAGAACAGACTATAATATACTAATAGCATCCGCAGGCATTCGTGCTTTTGCGCTTTCCCTCTGCGCCCTGTGCGGCGCTGCGCTGCCGTTTGCAGGAAAGTACCGCCGCTTATCAAGGGAGACCCCTTCATGAAATCACTGCTTCCCTACTACCGACCCTATGCGCCGCAAATCGTGCTGGTGCTCCTGACCCTTTTCGGGCAGGTGCTGTCGGAGCTGGCGCTGCCCAGCCTGATGGCCGATATTATTGACCGGGGGATCGTTCCCGGTCAGCTTTCCGTTGTGTACGGGACCGGCAGCCTCATGTTGGCCATAGCCCTGGCAGGTGTCCTCTGCGCTGCCGGTGTCAGCTGGCTTTCCTCCCGGATCGCTGCCGGCGCCGGACGTTCCATCCGTCAGGCCCTGTTCTCCAAGGTAACGGAGTTTAGCAGCATGGAGCTGGATCGGTTCACCACCGCTTCTCTGATCACCCGCTCCACCAGCGATATTCTGGTCGTCCAGAACACCTGGGTCATGATTTTCCGCTTGGCTTTTTTTGCTCCGCTGATGGGGATTGGGGCTCTGATCGGAGCGATTTCCACCAGCCCGGGACTCGCCTGGACCATCGGAATTGCCATTTTGCTGGTCCTTCTCCTGATGCTCGTCATGATGGCTACCACCGTTCCTCAGTTCCAGGCCCTTCAGCGCCTGCTGGACCGGTTGACCCTCGTCACGGGGGAACGGCTCAAGGGGACACCGGTCATCCGCGCCTTTAACCGGCAGGAGGATGAGCAGGAGCGCTTTGACCGAATCAGCCGGGAGCTGACTCGACTCAATGTGTTTGTCCAGCGAATGATGTCCCTTTTGATACCGGCTCTTTTCCTGATCATGAACCTGGGTTCACTGCTGATCGTCTGGTCCGGTTCCCGGCTGATCGAGCTGGGGTCTTTGCAGGTAGGAGGCATGATGGCATTTATTCAATACGCGATTTCCGTCATCTTCTCCTTTCTCTTTATCGCTATGCTGTTCATCATGCTTCCCCGTGCGCTGGTGTCGGCGCAACGGATCGGGGAGGTTCTCCGTCAGGAGCTCTCCATTACCGACCCGGCAGTCCCGGAGGAACTGCCCCCTGGCACAGCGGATCCTGCCGGCGCCCGGCTGGAATTCCGGAATGTTTCGTTCCGATATCCCGGCGCTCAGGAAGACGTGCTGACGGATATCAGCTTCACTATTGCTCCCGGGGAAACCGCCGCCTTTATCGGTTCTACGGGGAGCGGAAAATCTACCCTGCTCCGGCTGATTCCCCGTTTTTATGAAGCAACCGAAGGGGCTGTCCTTCTGGACGGCGTAGACATCCGTCGCCTTCCCCAGAAGGTGCTGCGCCGCCAGATGGGCCTGGTCGCTCAGCGCGCGGTGCTGTTTTCCGGCACCATCGAAAGCAACATTGCCTACGGATGCCCGGAGGCTTCTTCCGAAGAGCTGGATCGGGCGGCAGAGCTGTCGCAATCCATGGAATTTATCCGA
>JBGYKY010000121.1:0-6755 GCA_041836105.1 Bacillota bacterium
ATTGGCGATCTGTCTGGAAATGATTTCGATTTCATCGCCTTTGGGTGAGATAAAGGTGATAAATCGGGCGTACTGAGGAATGAAAAACAGGAACAAAATGGTACCGGCCACATTAAAAATGGTATGGGAAAGAGCTGCTCGTTTCGCGTTGACCGATGCACCGATAGCCGCCAGCAATGCCGTGATCGTGGTTCCGATGTTGTCGCCGAAAAGGATGGGCAGCGCCCCTTGAAGGCCGATAATGCTGGACACCCCGTCTGCGCCCGGCTGGGAAGCCAGGTTCTGAAGCACAGCAATGGTGGCAGAGCTGCTCTGAACCACAACTGTCATCATTGTACCGATCAAAACGCCCAGCACGGGAATCCCCTGCACGTTGAGCATGATTTCCGCAAAGACCGGCGCCGCCGCCAGAGGCTTCATGATATCGGACATAATGTTGATGCCGACGAAAAGAAGCCCGAAGCCAAATGCCACCTGTCCGATGTGGACCACCCGCTCCCGCTTAAAAAAGAAATAGGTGACGAATCCGATGGCCACAAAAATCCAGGCATAATCTCCAATCTTAAAAGCGATCAGCTGCGCTGTAATGGTAGTACCGATATTGGCTCCCATAATAACGCTGATGGCCTGAGGCAGCTTCATCAGTCCGGCGCTGACAAACCCCACCACCATGACGGTAGTGGCGCTGCTGCTCTGAAGAACGGCCGTAGTCAGGGCGCCGGCCAGCACACCCAGCACCGGGTTTTTGGTCAGAACGGCCAGCACGTTTCGCATTTTATCTCCTGCAGCTTTCTGAAGGCCGTCGCTCATTAGGTTCATTCCATAAATGAACAGGGCCAAGCCGCCGAACAGGGTCATCCCCATCTGAAAGGCTTCCATAGATTTTCTCCTCTCGTTCTTTCACTCAAACTGCGGTTTCCCGTAACCATTATACCCTATATAAGGTGATGGTCTACCGCAAAGGTTAAGAACATGTAAAATCTATGTTAAATTCCGGGCTCCTCCTCTATCATCCATCTGCCCATTTCCCGCATGGTACGCCCAAAGGGCCCGTGATCCGCCGCTCCCTCCGTCAAACGGGACAACCGGAGCGCGGCGTCATCCCAGCCCATCTCCAGCAAAGGACCGTTTCCCTCCTTTTCCGGGATCGACGGCTCCGAATACCCTCCTTTTTTTTGCTTTTGCTGTTCTTCTTCGCCGGGCAGCTCCGGCAGGCGGCGATTCAAAATATAGCAGCAAGGCTTCTTTCCTTCCCGGTTCAGCAACGCCAGCAGCTCCCGATCTCTGATGCCGTCGGCCGGATCCCTCTCCGTTAGAGGCCGATCCGTTATGTAGCACAGCCGATCTGCCCGATGAAAAAGCTGCCGGGAAAGGCGCGTGCCGGAAAAGGTAAAATCGGCAACGATCCAGTCCAGATGATTCCGCTCTCCCAGCTCTTCCAGAAAGCGCCCGCATTCCTCTTCCGTCAGACGGGCCAGCGGATTGCATCGCCCGGAGGGATAAAAATATCGAACGCCCCGGCTTGTTTCCCGGAAAAAATCTGCCCCGGTTACAGCACCATCCCGTTCACGGCAGTACAGATACCGATCCAGGCTGCCGGAGGTATACGGGTTCAATAGCTCCTGAGGATGCCACTCTTCGGGCAGATCCATTTCGCTGCCGTTGAGGTACAGCACCCTGCACTGATGGAACAGGCACAGTTCGGTGGCAATGCCCAGGCTGACCGCTGTTTTTCCCGTCCCGCCCCGAGCGCCGGTTACCGCCAGCATCCGAGTCCGCTTGTCCTCCGGCACCCATGAATAAGAGAGGTTCTTCCCTCCTGACACAGTGGCGGCGGCCCGCAAAATGCTTCGGACCGAATCAAATTTATAGACCGTCGGGACATTTTCCGGATCGGCCCGCCATCTCTGACGCTCCGTCAGGTACAGCACCGGGCACCCCTGCTCCTCCCAGAGCGTTTTGGGATGATCCGCGGATGGCGATCCGTCCAACAGAATAAGGTCCGGAGTATTTCCGCTGAGAGCAGGCTCCCTCACCCCCTCCCCGGCAGCGCTTTTTTTCATCAATGAGACGGCTATACCCGGTCGGAAAATCGCCACGGCGTTCAGCAGGGCCTTTCCATAATCCACATCGTCGGTTATCACCAGCAGAAGCATGAGTCCATTTTCCTTTCGGAGCTTTTTGTTCACCCATATGATATTTTATTTTACATTTTTTGTCAATTCTTTTTTTCCTCTTTCGATGCCCTTTCCCTGACCCGCCTGATCCAAAAGTAAAGCAACCGCCACTCCTTCTCGCCCTCGACTTTATCCGCAGGAACAACCCTTCCCGCCCTGGTGTGAAAAAATGGAAACCCGCAGAACGAAAGTGAAAAATCCGGCCGGGATCCCGAAGGACACCCGGCCGGACTGTTTCTTCACCTCAGCCCACATCCCTCCCTGCGGGACGGAACGGCTGCTATTGCTCCTGCTTGCTTCGGATCACTGCCTGCGCCGCTGCCAGCCGGGCAATGGGCACCCGGAAGGGAGAGCAGGATACGTAGTGGAGCCCGGCATTATAGCAGAATTCCACGGTCCTGGGGTCGCCGCCATGCTCGCCGCAGATACCCAGTTTGATGTTGGGACGGGCTTCCTTCCCCAGATCTACTGCCATTTTCAGCAGCTTGCCCACACCCTTCTCGTCGATGGTCTGGAAGGGATCATCCTCCATGATGAGCTTATCCCGGTAATCCTTGATGATGCTCCCGGTATCGTCTCGGGAAAAGCCAAAGGTCATCTGAGTCAGGTCGTTGGTCCCGAAGGAGAAGAACTCCGCTTCCCGGGCGATTTCATCAGCTGTCAGCGCTGCCCTCGGCACCTCGATCATGGTGCCGATCAGATACTCTACCTTTTCGCCCTCACGCCGGAAGCAACGCTCGATCGTTTCTTCTACCGTCTTTTTCACAAAGGTCAGTTCCTTTTCCAATCCTACCAGCGGGATCATAATCTCCGGGATCACCTTCATGCCTTTTTCTTTTTTCAGCTCAATGGCGGCCATGATAATAGCTTCAGCCTGCATTTCCGCAATTTCCGGATAAGTGATTGCCAGACGGCAGCCTCGATGGCCCAGCATGGGGTTAAACTCGTGAAGCTCCCGCACAGCCCGCTCCAGCTTTTCAAAAGGAATACCAATCTGCCTGGACAGCTGGCGGATATCCTCTTCGCTCTGCGGCAGAAATTCATGAAGGGGGGGGTCCAGCAGGCGGATGGTAACGGGACGGTCTCCCATCACCTCAAAAATGCCCTTAAAATCTCCCTTCTGGTAAGGCAGCAGCGATTTCAGCGCTTCTCGCCTCTCCTCCTCGGAATCGGCAACGATCATCCGCCGGACGGCGGGGATCCGATCCTCTTCAAAGAACATATGCTCGGTACGGCACAGGCCGATGCCCTCAGCGCCGAACTCGACGGCCTGCGCCGCATCCCTCGGGTTATCGGCGTTGGTACGGACCTTCATAGTGCGAATCTCGTCCGCCCACCTCATCATGGTGGCAAAGTCACCGGACAGCTCGGGGGCCACGGTCGCCAGTTCGCCCCGATACACCGTCCCGGTGGAACCGTCCAGGGAGATGTATTCCCCTTCTCCGTAAGAAACGCCCTTGATCTCCATGCACTTTTGCTCTTCGTTCACCTTGATCTCAGAGCATCCGGCCACGCAGCACTTGCCCATGCCCCGGGCTACGACCGCCGCGTGGGAGGTCATCCCGCCCCGGGCTGTCAGAATGCCCTGTGCTGCGACCATACCGCCCAGGTCCTCCGGAGAGGTTTCCTGCCGAACCAAAATGACTCGCTCGCCCTTCTCCGCCGCTGCCATCGCGTCGGAGGCGTGAAAATAAATATGGCCGGTTGCAGCTCCTGGTGAGGCAGGCAGGCCCTTGGCCAGCGCCACGGCCTTTTTCAGCTCCTCCGGCGGAAAGGCGGGATGGAGCAGCTGATCGATCTGTGCCGGGTCCAGCCGTGTAACCGCCGTCCGGTTATCGATCAGGCCCGACCGTTCCATGTCCACCGCGATTTTGACAGCAGCGGCAGCGGTCCTCTTCCCGTTCCGAGTCTGGAGCATAAACAGCTTGCCCCGCTCCACCGTAAACTCCATGTCCTGCATATCGGTATAATGCTTTTCCAGAAGATCGGCAATCCGGGTAAACTCTTTGAATACTTCCGGGAAGGCTTCCGCCATCCGATCGATGGGCAGGGGCGTCCGAATACCGGCCACCACATCCTCCCCCTGGGCATTGATCAGAAATTCACCGAAAATTTTCTCCTCCCCGTTAACAGGACTGCGGGTAAAGGCCACGCCTGTGCCGGAGGTGTCGCCCATGTTGCCAAAGACCATGGACTGCACGTTGACTGCCGTTCCCAGGTTAGAGGGGATGTTGTTCAGCTGACGGTATAAAATCGCCCTCTCGTTGTTCCAGGAGCGGAATACGGCCTGGACGGCGCCGGCCAGCTGCTCTCTGGGATCCTGCGGGAAGGGCATGCCGGTTTCTTTTTGCACCAGCGCCTTATAGTCCTCAATGATCGACTTCAGATCTTCCTCCTGAAGATCCACGTCAAATTCCAGATTCTTCTCCTTTTTCTTCGCTTCAAAGATGGCGTCAAACTTGCTTTTACGAATTTCCAGTACCACATCGCCGTACATCTGAATAAACCGACGATAACTATCCTGAGCAAAGCGCCCATTTTCGGTCAGGGCAGTCATCCCTACTACGGTCTCGTCATTGAGCCCCAGGTTTAGAATGGTGTCCATCATTCCCGGCATGGAAAACACGGCGCCGGACCGGACCGACACCAGCAGGGGGTTGTCGGGATCCCCAAAGGCTTTTCCGCAGACTCTTTCCAGATCCGCCAGCTTTTCGGCAATTTCCGCCATGATTTCCGCTGAAATGGTACAATTATTGCTGTAGTAATCGTTGCAGGCCTCTGTAGTGACGGTGAATCCGAAGGGAACCGGCAATCCGATTTTGGTCATTTCTGCCAGATTAGCGCCTTTTCCGCCCAAAAGCCCCTTCATATCCTTGGAGCCCTCGTTAAAAGAATAAACAAATTTTCTCATAATCTCTCTCCTCGTTCCGTTGAAAAGCAGCCGATCTGCACACATCCTGCCATGCTCCCGAAAATCCGGGGCTAAAACAGCAGCCGTTCCTCGATATATCCCTTCACCCGATCCATGGGGATCCTGATTTGCTCCATGGTATCCCGATCCCGGATGGTAACACAGCCGTCGGCCTCCGTATCAAAGTCTACACAGATGCAGAAGGGGGTCCCGATTTCATCCTCCCGGCGGTACCGTTTCCCGATAGAGCCGGCTTCGTCGTAATCTACCATAAAATGTCTGGACAGCTCCTGATAGAAGGGCTCCGCTATCGGCGACAACTTTTTGGCCAGGGGCAGCACTGCCGCTTTGAAGGGCGCCAGAGCCGGATGGAAGCGGAGCACTGTCCGCACATCCTCCTTGCCGTCTTCCGAGCGGAGCACCTCTTCCTCATAGGCGTCCACCAGGAAAGCAAGAGTGACCCGATCCGCTCCCAAAGAGGGCTCAATGCAGTAAGGAACATACCGCTCATTGCCGTCGGGATCCACATAGCTCATGTCCTGGCCGGAATGCTCCATGTGCTGCTTCAGGTCGAAATCAGTCCGATCGGCAATGCCCCACAGCTCGCCCCATCCGAAGGGGAAGAGAAACTCAATATCCGTCGTGGCATTGCTGTAGTGGGACAGCTCCTCCTGCTCGTGATCCCGCAAGCGGATATGCTCCTTCTTCATGTTCAGCGAGGTCAGCCATTGAACGCAGTAATCCTTCCAGTAGGCAAACCATTCCAGATCCGTTCCCGGCTTGCAGAAAAACTCCAGCTCCATCTGCTCAAACTCTCTGGTTCGGAAAGTAAAATTCCCGGGCGTAATCTCATTGCGAAAGGATTTACCCACTTGGGCAATTCCAAAAGGGATCTTCTTCCGAGCCGTCCGCTGAACGTTTTTGAAGTTGACAAAGATACCCTGCGCCGTTTCCGGTCTCAGATAAATCTCCGCTCTGGAATCCTCTGTTACGCCCTGAAACGTTTTAAACATCAGATTAAACTGACGGATGGAGGTGAACTCCTCCTTTCCGCAGTCCGGGCAGGCAATGCCCTTTTCCCGGAGGAAGGCCTCCATCTTTTCGTTGGGCCATCCGTCCACGCCGCTTTCCTGGATCCCCTGCTCCGTCAAATAATCTTCGATCAGCTTATCGGCACGGAACCGGGCCTTGCAGCTTTTGCAGTCAATCAGCGGATCCGCAAAGCCTCCTACATGGCCGGAGGCTACCCAGGTTTTAGGGTTCATAAGAATCGCGGCATCCAGCCCCACGTTGTAGGGGGATTCCTGAACAAACTTTCGCCACCAGGCCTTCTTCACATTATTTTTCAATTCTGCCCCTATCGGACCGTAATCCCAGGTATTGGCCAAACCTCCGTAAATATCCGAACCGGGATAAACAAAGCCCCTGTTTTTTGCAAGGGCTACTACTTTTTCCATTGAAATTTCTCTGCTCATATTTCCTTCCATTTCAGCCTTCACTATTCCCGGCTGCCGTTTTCAGGGTAATTTCGGTAGCCGGAGTCAAAATCGCTGCGATAGTCGCTGCGGTAATCGCTGCGCTCTTCCGAGGGGAAGTCCTTGCGGCTTTCCTTGTCATCCGTTTCTGCGGGCTCAAAGACATCGTCCATGTTGAAGTCCAGGTCAACA
>JBGYKY010000122.1:0-5219 GCA_041836105.1 Bacillota bacterium
CATCGAACAGGTTGCTCCGGGCAGCCCTGCAGCGGCAGCGGCCCTTCAGCCCGGGGACCGGCTGCTCACCATCAACGGTGAGGATATCGGGGAGTGGGAAGAGGTATCTGCGGCCATTGCAACCTCAGAGGGGGAGAGCATCCCGCTTTCCGTCATGAGAGACGGTAAGCTTGTTACGGTACACATAACCCCGGTGGAAACGGAGGGGCGGCTGATGATTGGGATTACGCCGGAATTCCACAAGCACCCGGTCCGATCCATCGGCTACGGGGTGCAGGCCACCTGGCAGATGGGGGGACTCATGCTGGATGTGATCGGTCAGCTTCTTACCGGGGAGGTGTCCGCCAAGGAGCTGATGGGGCCTGTCGGCATTGTGGGAGCGGTGGGAGACAGCGCCCGTCAGGGATTTACCTATGTTGCCCAGCTGACGGCCCTGATCAGCCTGAACCTGGCCATTGTCAATATGCTGCCCTTCCCGGCCCTGGACGGCGGTCGGCTGCTGCTGCTGGCGATCCGACGGGTGACAGGAAAGGCTATTTCCGATGAAGTGGAAGGAAGGATCCATCTGGTGGGCTTTGCCCTGCTCATGTGCCTGATGCTGTACGTCACGTATCAGGATGTGCTGAGGCTGTTATGATGATGGGGAGTGGAAGGAGACGGACAACGAGGCGGGTGCACTGCGGCTTAGTAGCCATCGGAGGCGGCGCCCCCGTTTCTATCCAGTCCATGACCAATACGGATACCCGAGATGTGGCGGCTACCCGAGAGCAGATTGCCCGGCTCCGGGATGCCGGCTGTCAGATCGTCCGGCTGGCGGTCCCGGATATGGAAGCCGCCGTCGCCCTTGAGACGCTGAAAAAGGATGCCGGCCTGCCCCTGGTGGCGGACATCCACTTCGATCATCGCCTGGCTCTGGAAGCCATTCGCCGGGGTGCGGACAAGATCCGCATCAATCCGGGAAATATCGGCGGCCGGGATCGGGTGACAAAGGTGGCAAAGGCTGCGAGGGAGCGGGGGATCCCCATTCGGGTGGGCGTCAATGCCGGCTCGCTGGAGAAGGACGTGCTTCGGCGGCACGGCGGCGTGACGCCGGCAGGCCTGGCGGAAAGCGCCCTGAGAAATGTCCGTCTGCTGGAGGAGCTGGGCTTTTCCGATATGGTGATTTCTCTCAAAGCCTCAGGCGTCCCCCTGAATTATGAGGCTTACCGGCGGATTGCGGCGGAAACCGATTACCCCCTTCACATCGGGGTTACAGAATCCGGTACGTCGGCCTCCGGGCGTATCCGATCCGCCATCGGTATCGGAGCGCTCCTGCTGGAAGGCATCGGTGACACCCTGCGGGTTTCGCTGACGGGTGATCCGGTTCAGGAGGTGCTGCTGGGCAAGGAGATCCTGGAGGCCGTTGAGCTTCGACGCCAGGGCATCCGGCTGATTTCCTGTCCTACCTGCGGACGGACCCGGGTCGGACTGGAGGCCATTGCCCGAGAAATAGAGGAGCGCTCCGCTCCGCTGTCTGAAGAGCGGGAGGCCAGGGGGCTGCCAGGCTTGACGGTCGCTGTAATGGGCTGCGCCGTCAACGGCCCGGGCGAGGCTCGTGACGCCGATTTGGGCATAGCCTGCGGCGCGGGAAACGCTGTGCTGTTCCGAAAAGGAGAGATCCTTCGGACCCTGCGGGAGGAAGAAATCGTGGACGTGCTTCTGAGGGTGATAGATGAAGAGGGCCGATAAGGGCAGCAGGAAACGTTATCGATGAGACAGAATGAGACAGCCGGAAAATGAAGCCATGAAGAAACTGATCGAAAGCAATATTCAATGGGATAGGATTGGCCCGTACCCCAGAGAAGCGCTGGTGGCCCTCCCGAAAAAAGCAACCCTGTCACAGAACGGCTCCCTCTTGAATCTGGAGATGGAGCTGAATTTTGTTCCGCCCCTGGACAATATGCTGCGGATCAGGGCGCTGATGCTGAATCAGGTACCGGAAATCGAGCAGGTGAAGTTCCATTTTCATTACCGGGAAATGCTGCCCCGGCCGGAAGAATTTCTTCCCCATTATCTGGAGCACCTGATCCACGAAGCAGACGGAGAGCTTGCGCCTCTGACCAAAACCATCCTGACAGAGCAATCGGAGGTTCGAGGGGATCGGTGGACCATCTATGCCCTGGGCAACCTGGCGGTAGAGCAGTTGAACCGGCGGGCAGCCCCACTGTTCCGGGAGCATCTGTCCGGAGAGCTGGGACTGGAGATGACGGTCCGTTTTGAAAATCACGATGAGTCCTATTTCAAGGTCGCCAGCCACAGCCGACAGCTGGCGGAGAGCGAAGCCCGAAGGCTGGAAAAAAAGCGGCATCCGGGTGCGCCGGCTTCAAAAAAAGCGGAGCCCGCCGCTTCTTTCCGGGCGGGGAAGCGCAAAAGCAAGGAAGAACCGGCCAGTGGCGATCAGATCATGGGGAAACCCTTTGAGGGGGAAGCCAGCCCGATGGGGGAGCTGACCATCGAATCGGGAACGGTGATCATTGAAGGCATTCTGTTTCGAAAGGAGTGCCGGACCATCCGTAGCGACAAAAAACTGGTTATTCTGCTGGTTACCGACAAGACCACCTCCCTTTGTCTCAAGGCCTTTGTTTCACCGGGCAAGTGGGAGGAGATTGATCGGCTCCTCAGCCCGGGAGACGGGATCCGGGTCCGGGGAAGCGTGGAGTGGGACACCTATGAAAATCACCTGACCGTGTCGGTAAAGGACATTCGGAGGCATCGGCAGGAGGTCAAGGAGGATCGGGCGGAGAGAAAGAGGGTAGAGCTGCACGCTCACACCAAAATGAGCGCTATGGATGGTCTCAACGAGGTCTCCGAGCTGATCCGGACGGCAGCGGGTTGGGGGCACCCGGCGGTGGCCATTACGGATCACGGGGTGGTACAAGCTTTCCCCGAGGCGCCTAAGGTGGTGAAAAAGCACAAGCTGGATATCAAGGTGATCTACGGCTTGGAGGGATACCTGCTGGAGGACCGGGACAAGCTTCGAGAGGATGGGAGCATCGACTACAAATCCTCCGGCACGTACCATGTTATTATTTTGGCAAAAAACCAGGCGGGCCTTCGAAACCTGTACAAGCTGGTTTCTCTTTCTCATCTGGACTACTTTTATAAAAAGCCGCGCATCCCCAAATCCGTCCTGGCAGCGCACAGGGAAGGGCTGATCATCGGCTCCGCCTGTGAGGCCGGGCAGGTTTATCAGGCGGTGCGAAGGGGAGATCCGGAGGTCCGGAGCATTATCGACTTTTACGACTATCTGGAGATCCAGCCTCTGATCAACAATCACTTCCTCATCGACAACGGCTCCGTTCGGGACGAGGAGGAGCTGAGGGAGATCAACCGGCGGATCGTCCGGCTGGGCGCGGAAACGGGAAAGCCGGTGGTGGCTACCTGCGACTGCCACTATACCACGCCGGAGGAGGCGCTGTACCGGCAGATCCTCATGGCGGGGCAGGGCTATAAGGATATCGAGGGAGACAAAGGGCTTTATCTGCGTACCACCGACGAAATGCTGGAGGAGTTTGCCTACCTGGGCGAGGACGTAGCCCGGCAGGTGGTGGTGGACAATACCAACCTCATAGCGGATCAGATTGAAGAGATTCGGCCCATCGCTTCCGGAAAATTCCCGCCCAAGATCGACAGGGCGGAGGAGCTCCTTCGGGAAACCTGTATGAAAAGAGCCTGGGAGATATACGGCGATCCTCTGCCCCCGGAGGTGGAGCAGCGGTTGGAACGGGAGCTGAGCTCCATTATCAATAACGGATATGCGGTCATGTATGTGTCGGCGGAGATGCTGGTCAAAAAATCCCTGGAGGATGGGTATCTGGTGGGCTCCCGGGGATCTGTCGGATCCTCCTTCGCGGCCACCATGGCGGGCATAACCGAGGTCAATCCGCTGCCGCCTCATTATATCTGTGGCAGCTGCAAGCACTTCGAATGGGGAGATAACGAAGAATATGACTGCGGCATCGACATGCCGGAAAAGGACTGCCCCTGCTGCGGCGCTCCCATGGCGCGGGACGGCTTTGACATTCCCTTTGAGGTCTTTCTGGGCTTTGAGGGGGACAAGGAGCCGGACATTGATCTGAACTTTGCCGGGGAATACCAGAGCACCGCTCACAGATATGTAGAAGAAATTTTCGGAAAAGAAAATGTATATCGAGCAGGGACCATCGGAACCATTGCCGATAAAACGGCGTACGGCTTTGTCCGGAAATATTTTGAAGAACGGGAGCAAACCGTCAACAAATGGGAAATCGAACGGCTGACCCAATGCTGCACCGGCGTGCGCCGAACCACGGGCCAGCATCCCGGCGGCATTATTATTGTCCCGCGCGGGCACGAGATTTACGAGTTCTGCCCGGTTCAGCGACCGGCCAATGATCCTGACACAGACATCATCACCACTCATTTTGATTACCACTCCATTGATGAAAATCTGTTGAAGCTGGATATATTGGGTCACGATGTGCCCTCCATGATCCGGCAGCTTCAGGATATGACGGGCGTGGATCCACTGACGCTTCCGCTGAACGACGAAGGCGTCCGGGGGCTATTTTTGGGAGTCGAAACCCTGAATATCCTCGAAGAGCAGTACCGGTACCGCCACGGCAGCTTCGGGATCCCCGAATTCGGCACCAAGTTTGTCCGGCAGATGCTGGATGACACCGATCCGGTTCGGTTTGGGGATTTGGTCCGGATCTCCGGGTTTTCCCACGGTACCGATGTGTGGCTCAATAATGCCCAGGAGTACATCCGCAGCGGCGTGGCCACCATGAAGGATGCCATTTCTACCCGGGACGACATCATGAATTATCTGATCCACAAGGGTGTGCCCAATAGCAGCGCCTTTAAGATCATGGAAAACGTCCGGAAGGGAAAAGGACTCAGCGAGAAGGACATGGAGCTGATGCGGTCCCACGATGTGCCGGAATGGTATATCGATTCCTGCAACAAGATTAAATATATGTTCCCCAGAGCCCATGCGGTGGCTTACGTGATGATGGCGTACCGGATCGCCTATTACAAGGTGTATCACCCCCGGGAATTTTACGCCACCTACTTTACCAGTAAGGTGGGTGACTTTGATGCGGAGACCATTCTCAAGGGGTCAAAGGCCGTTGTGGAAAAAATTGAAGCCATCGAAAGCAAGGGGAAGAATGCCACAAAAAAAGAAGAGGACAGCGTGA
>JBGYKY010000123.1:0-2807 GCA_041836105.1 Bacillota bacterium
ATGCCTACAGTGACACCTATACGTGGCGGTTCGGCGATGCCGCCGCTTATGAGGACTATCTGAAAAAGATCCACGGATTGTCGGCGGTGCCCCTGGCCTTTGACCCGGATTATCGGATCCCCATTGTGACCCTGTCCACCTGCACCTCCGACGGAAGCGTGCGGGATCGGGTGGTGGTCCACGGGTATCTGCTTTCAAAACAGTCGTAAAAAATCATCGGGAGGTATGCATGCAGGAAAATAGAATATGGAGCCCGGAAGAAACCTGGAGCAGGGAACGGCTTCGAGACATCCAAAGCAAAAGGCTCAGAGAAATGGTTCAGCGGGTGTACCGTTCCGTGCCTCACTATAAGGCGAAGCTGGATGAAATGGGCGTCGATCCGGACTCCGTTCGGTCGGTGGACGATCTGGCCCGGCTGCCCTTTACCACCAAGACAGATTTTCGAGATCACTATCCCTATGGCCTTTTCGCCGTTCCGGAAAAGGAGGTGGTGCGCCTCCACGCCTCCTCCGGCACCACGGGAAAGCCGACGGTGGTGGGGTATACGAAAAATGACATGGCCATGTGGCAGGAAATGATTGCCCGGCTGGTGACCATGGCGGGAGTAACCGACCGGGACGTGGCACAGATTTCCTTCGGGTACGGCCTGTTCACCGGTGCCTTCGGCCTTCATCAGGGGCTGGAAAGGGTGGGGGCTACCGTCATTCCCATGGGCAGCGGCAATACCCGGAAGCAGGTTATGATCATGCAGGATTTCGGAACCACCGCCCTGATCAGCACTCCGTCCTATGCGCTTCACATGGCGGAGGTGGCTCGGGAAATGGGCGTGGATCCGCAGCGGGACCTGAAGCTGAAATGGGGACTGTTTGGCGGAGAGGGCTCCACCGAAGCCATGCGCCGGGAAATCAACGAGGCCTGGGGGCTGTTTGCGACAGAAAACTACGGCATGAGCGAGCTGATCGGGCCGGGGGTTTCCGGAGAATGCCGGGCCCTGAGGGGAATGCACATCAACGAAGACCACTTCCTGCCTGAGATCATCGACCCCGATACGGGAGAGGTGCTGCCGCCGGGCGCGGTGGGCGAGCTGGTTATTACGCCCCTGACCAAAGAAGCCCTGCCCATCCTTCGGTACAGGACCAGCGATATCACCTCGCTCCACTATGAGCCCTGCGACTGCGGCAGGACAACCGTCCGCATGGCCAAGATTTCCGGGCGCTCCAACGATATGCTGATCCTGGGCGGAGTCAACGTGTTCCCCTCCCAGATCGAAGAGGTACTGTTCAATGTAGA
Source organism: Bacillota bacterium (assembly GCA_041836105.1). Lineage (GTDB taxonomy): Bacteria > Bacillota > Clostridia > Peptostreptococcales > Anaerovoracaceae > UBA5559. The sequence goes on from JBGYKY010000123.1 coordinate 1,291, forward strand.
GGGCATCGGCCCCCACTATCAGATCAAGGTATACAAGAAGGGCCGCCTGGACAGGATCGAGGTGGACGTGGAACTGGTCAACGCCGACCTTTTGGACTCCTTCGGCCAGCTGGAGCAGCTGAATCAGACCATCCGGCAGAGGCTACGAACGGTGCTGGGAATCGACGCCAGAGTCAATATCATGCAGCCCAGAGCTCTCCAGCGTTTTGAAGGAAAGGCAAAGCGGGTCATTGACCTGAGGGAGGAGCAGATATGAGCATCAAGCAATTATCCATCTTTATCGCCAATGAAACCGGGACCCTGGCGGATGTGACCCGGATATTCCGGGAACACGGGATTGACATCCGGGCCATTTCCGTTTCTGATACCGTGGACTACGGTATCCTGCGGGTGGTGGTGGATGAGCCGGAGCGGGCTGTAAAGGTGCTGGCCCGGGAAGGGATCATCTCCAAGCTCAGCGATGTGCTGGCGGTGGATCCGGAGGACCGGCGGGGAAGCCTCAACGACATCTTTACCCTGCTGGGCGATCATGGAATGAATATCGACTACATTTATTCCTTTCTGGTGAGGGAGGACGGGGCCCAGCTTTTCGTCATCAAGGTGGCCGACCTTCAGGGAGCTCAGGAGCTGCTGGGAAGGCATGGTGTAAAGGTAATAAAAAAACTGTAATTTTTTGTTGACAGAAACAAAAATGTTGGGTACAATGGGAACAACTTCATAATCAAGCAAAGGCGATGATAGGGTAAAGTAAGATGTTTTTGCAGATTACAGAGAGCCGGTGGGGCTGAGAGCCGGCAGATGCAAGCATCCCAAGTTCCCCCTTGAGCCGATGGGCTGAACCAATAGTAGGCTCATCCGGGTTCTCCCGTTACAGAGATAAGGATCCAGTGTCCGGAGCGGCCGAAAGGCAATAAGAGTGGTACCGCGGGCTTCCCGTCTCTTATGAGATGGGAGGCCTTTGTTGATTTTGGATGGGCATCCGTGAAACGTCAAAGGAAAGGACCAACCGTCCTCGGAAAGTCTCCGAGACGGGACGGCACGGGAGAAGCAAAGGAGAAAGAACATGATTTGGAACGAGCCGAAGGAATGCATGAGCCGGGATGAACGGATGGCGGAGCAAAGCCTCCGATTGAAGGAAACGGTAGAGCGGGTTTACCACAATGTGTCCTTCTATCGAAAAAAAATGCAGGAGCTGGGTCTGGAGCCGGGAGATATCCGGAGCATCGAGGACATTCATCGGCTGCCCTTTACCACCAAAAATGATCTGCGGGAAAATTATCCCTTCGGGCTCTTTGCCGTGCCTAAAAGCGAGATCGTCCGGGTTCACGCATCCTCCGGCACTACCGGGAAGCCCATCGTCGTGGGGTATACTCGAAGAGATATCGATCTGTTTTCCGAGGTAGTGGCCCGAGCCTATTGCTGTGCGGGCGCTACCCGGGAGGATATCGTTCAGATTGCCTACGGATACGGCCTCTTTACCGGCGGACTGGGCATGCACTATGGCGCCGAAAAGCTGG
>JBGYKY010000124.1:0-5868 GCA_041836105.1 Bacillota bacterium
GGCGAAAGCCGAGCAATCCGCTGCAATCAGCAGGTTAGCCTGATCAAAGTATGGGGCCTGAACAGGGGCCAGCTTGATCTGCACCGGCCACTGGCGCAGCATGCTGTCCTTCCCTTCCGTCGGCGCGGGCTGCGGGCCTGCGTACCCGCCTCCGGAGACGGAGGGCGCCGAATCAGGAAAAGTCCGGGCAGCGCTGCCGGGACAGCCACCGGATACCGAAGGAGACAGAATCCGGGCAGCACTGCCGGCGCATCCGCCGCCGGAGGATACAGTGGCTGCAGCCCCCGCTTTTGCTGAGGCTGCCGAGGATGCAGCGGCGTCAACCGGAGCAGGGGATTGAGGGATCCTCTCACCCGTTTCTCTGTCGATAAAGCTGATGGCGTTAGCGGGACATACAGGCAGACACCTCCCCAGGCCGTCGCAGTAATCCTCCCGAAGGAGCCGGGCCTTTCCATCCACCATGCCGATGGCTCCCTGTTGACAGGCGTTGGCGCACAGGCCGCAGCCGACGCACGCATCCTCATCGATATGAATAACCCTTTGGTTCATTTCTTTCCCTCCTCTTTACTTTTCGAGTCGATTGTATTACACTGGAGCCAAGGAGTCCGTTGCATATGCAACCATGGAGGGCCGTATGATCGAAATTCTTCAAAAAAGCCCGCTGTTTCGCCGGATGGATGCCGGAGAAATCCAGCACATCCTCCGGTGCCTGGGCAACCACCGAAAGCAATACCGGAGGCAGGAATACATTTTTCTTGAGGGAGAGCCGGCACCCCGGTTCGGCATTCTTCTGTCCGGCGCTGTTCAAATCATCAAAGAAACCAAAGCCGGCGGACGGATCCTGATCAGCCAGATCTTCCCGGGGGACGCCTTTGGACTTTCCTATGTCTGCGCGGGTGTAAGCTACCTCCCCATTTCCGTCCAGGCTGCCGACAGAAGCGAAATCCTGTTTATCGAACTGGAGCAGCTTGTCCAAACCTGCCAGAATGCCTGCCGCTTTCACGTAGATATGATTAAAAATGCGCTTCGCCTCCTGGCGGAAAAGAATCTGTTTCTGGACAGCCGCCTCTACTATATTTCCCATAAAACCATCCGGGAACGCCTTCAGTCATACTTGGAGGATCAGGAAGCCCGCCAGGGCAAGGAGTTCGATATCCCCCTGAATCGGGAAGAGCTGGCGGATTTCCTCTGTGCCGATCGCAGCGCCCTGAGCCGGGAGCTCGGAAGAATGAAGCAGGAAGGGATCATCGATTACCACAAAAACAGCTTTCGGATTTTATAGTGTTCCGCCGTTTTCTCCCATCGCCACTCCTGCGGCAGCCTTTCCCGCGCAGCAATGCCCCCGCTCTGCCCTTTCAAATCCGTCCCGGAGGAGGCTGTCAGCCTTCCTTTTGTATATCGCCAAAGCCCTCGCCCCGCCCCCACACGTTATCCACGTGTATGACGGTGACCAGCGCGTTCCGGTCCACCGAAGCAACATGCCGCCGGACCAGCACACTTTCCCTCGGGGAACACAGAAGCATCAGCTTGAGCCGCTGCTCCCCCGTGTATTCTCCGGTAACCGCAACGCTGGAAACACCCCGACCGATGTCGTTCATGATATAGGAGGTTACTTCCTCCTTGCGGTCGGTAATGATTTCCACCTGAACAATCTTGGTCTCAAAGCCGTAAATCACATAATCCACCGTTTTGGCAAAGATCAGCTGCGTAATCAGGGCATACATCGCAATATTCCGCCCGAAAACCGCTGCCGACGCCAGAATAATAACAGCATCGATCACCAGGAGTATCTGGCTCAGGCTGATATGAGGCAGAAGCTTCAGACGAATAATCTTCGCAATGGCATCGGTTCCGCCGAAAGAAAATCCACGGTAAAAAAAGATTCCGGAGCTGATCCCCCAGAGGATGCCGCAAAAGATGGCGGCCAGCATGACATCGTTGTGCTCCAACAGCTCCAGGTCCAGTCGTTCAAAAACCATCAGCGCCGTGGGATAGAGCACCGATACTAAAATGACCTTGCGAACCTCCCGCCAGCCCAGAAAAATGGCGACCAGCACCAGAATCAACGCCATGGCCATGTAATACAGGGTGGAGAACCCCAGCGGTACAACGTTTTGCAGGATCCGGACAATACCGGTGACACCACCGCCGGACAGCCCGTTGGGCAGCAGCACTGCCGTAATGGCAAAGGAGCTGATGCAGCAGCCTACCAGCACGTAAAACAGATCGGCAAAGACCTTTTTCCACTCGATCCTTGCCACTCTTTCTTTTAAACTCATAGCTTCCCTCCCCTGACCTCCAGAATCCTCTGATATTCCCGACCAAAGATATCCCTGATCCTGACGCTGATGCTTCCGTTTTTATCAATGAAGCCTGCTGCGCTCATTTCCTCTGACCGCTTCTGCTGCCGCGGGCGGATACGCCCCCGGTGGAGCTTTCCGTCGTAATGAAAATCCACGCTCCAGCTTCCGATCAGCTCCAGTGCATTGCCGTTTTGCAGGGCCTCGACCCGCTCCCGATCGGCCTGTCCGGCGTGGCGCTCCTCCAGTACCTCCGGGAAAAAGCCCGTAAGTCGCAGGACAAGAAAACAATCGTCGCCTTCTGTTGTCGTTTCCGCCTCCAGAGCGATGACCTCCCTTTCCCCCGCGAAGGAAATCCTTCCCTCTGCCGGGGGTGCACCTTCCCCTTCTGAAGACGCCGATTCGCTCGGCCCGGGAGCCGGGGGCCCGAATCCGATTCCGGGAAGCCCGGAGCCGGATAGCGGGGAGCCTGCGCCATACAGGGTGAATCCTCCTCCCGCCTCCGCCATGCGGGACAGGGTGTGGCTGACGGCCAGATCTCCCCGGTCGCAGCAGATCCATCTCCTGCCCAGCTGCTCCGCTGCAGCAGCCAGGGTCCCGGATCCACAGAAAAAATCGCCGCAGAGATCCCCCGGCCTGGTGCAGGACTCCAGAATCCGACGCAGCAACGCCTCCGGCTTCTGGGTAGCGTAGCCGGTCCGCTCGCCGGAGGTACGACCCACCATATCCAGCTGCCACACGTCCTTCTGATTCACCAGCGTATACCATCCCATCTGATCGCGGTATTCCCGCACCCCCTTGAATCGATAGGGCTTCAATCCCCGGTTATAGGATTTTTCCTTTGCCGGGTGAAAATAATACCTGCCGCTCTTGGCGTAAAACAGCAGGGTATCATGCTTTCGGGCAAAGTGGCGCTTACTGGTTCCTCCGGATTTATAGGTCCAGACCACCTCATTGACGAATCGCTTTTCCCCGAAAATCTGATCCAGCATCACCTTGACATAGTGCACGCTGTGCCAGTCCAGATGGATCCACAGGCATCCCTCGTCGCTGAGCAGCTCCCGAATGCCGTACAGCCGAGGGCAGAGCATGGACAGGTATTCCGCCATTCCTCTCTCCCACGTGTCGCTGTAGGCCTTCCCCCGAATCCGAACCTCTTCCGGCCCTTCCCCGATCCGAATGGGCGCACCATATTCCACCTGGGAAAAAAAAGGAGGATCAATATAAATCAGCTGAAATTTCCCCGCCATCCTCTCCCGACGGACCAGCTCCCTGATGTAGGACAGATTGTCGCCCCGGGCCAATCGGTTCATATCCTCCCCCGGCCCCGTATGGACTTCTATGGGTGTAAAGGTCTCCGCCGCGGCGCTTTCATATTCTTTTTTGCTTGCTTCCAGAATGTTTGGAAGAGCGGTCAGTAAGCTCATGGATCAAATCTTTCCTCTTCATCTTTTTCAGGATCGCCAGAGCCTTACGGCGGCTCTCCGGCTTGTGAAAGTGAAGCAGCGCCCGCTGGAGCTCCTTTTCCTCCCGGCTGCGGGCCACGTAGATTTCTTCCCCCGTCAAGGGATCCAGCCCTGTGTAGTACATGGCTGTAGACAGGGTCCCCGGCGTAGGATAAAAATCCTGAACCTGATCCGGAGCAAAGCCCTGCTTTCTCAGATAAAGCGCCAGCTCCACTCCCTCCTCCGGCCGGCTGCCGGGGTGGGAGGAAATCAGATAGGGGATGAGGTACTGCTTCTTCCCAAGCTTTTTATTAACGGCCTCGTATCTCCGGGCAAACTCTTCAAAGATTTCTTTCCCCGGCTTGCGCATCAATCGGAGCACCTCGGGCGACACGTGCTCCGGAGCCACCTTAAGGATGCCGCTGATATGGTGGCAGCACAGCTCCTGTAAAAATTCCTGCCGGGGATCCGCTAACAGGTAATCATACCGGATACCCGATCGGATGAAAACCTTCTTGATGCCGTCCAGACTGCGCAGGCTTCGAAGGATATCCAGGTATTCCGCGTGATCCACCGTCAGATGACGGCAGAGACGGGGCGCCATACAGTCCCTGTCACGGCAGACGCCGTCCTTCAACTGTTTTTGGCAGGCCGGGTGGCGAAAATTGGCCGTAGGGCCGCCCAGATCGTGGATATATCCCTTAAATCCGGGCCGCCGGATCAGGGCCCGTGCCTCCTCCAAAATGGCTTCCTTACTTTTGCTTCGCACCTCCCGTCCCTGATGATAGGTAATGGCGCAGAAGCTACAGCCGCCGAAGCACCCCCGGCTGCTGACCAGACTGAATTCCACCTCCCGGGCGGCCGGAATGCCGCCTTGCTCCTCATAGGAGGGATGTGGACCGCCCTCATAGGGAAGCTGATACACCCTGTCCAGCTCCGGCTGCTCCAGCGGAGGCTGAGGCGGATTCTGCACTACGTACAGCCGATCTCCGTATTTCTCCGCCAGGATCTTCCCACGGACGGAATCCATATTTCGGTATTGGATGGCAAAGCTTGCCGCGTACAGCGGCCTGGGACCCGGACGCTTTTCTTCCTCCAGCAGGGCTCCTGCATCCGGGAGCCTTTCCGACCATTCGTCCCACTCCCAAGCGGCGGTTCGATAGCAGGTCCCCCGTATCCATCCGATATCCTTTGCCTCGATCCCCGCATCCAACGCCTCCGCTATCTCCACCACCGCCCGCTCCCCCATGCCGTAGATCAGCTGATCGGCGCCGCCATCCAGCAAAATGGAGCGCCTCAGCCGATCCTCCCAGTAATCGTAGTGGCAGGACCGGCGAAGACTGGCTTCGATACCGCCGATAATGATCGGACAATCCGGGTAGGCCTCCCTGGCCCGATTGCTATACACGATAACCGCGCGATCCGGGCGCTTTCCCGCCTGTCCGCCCGGCGAATAGTCGTCGGTGCTCCGCCTCCGTTTAAAAACGGTATAGTGATTCACCATGGAATCTACATTGCCCGAGTTGATCAGGAATCCCAGCCTGGGACGCCCAAAGCGTTTGAAAGCATCGGCGCTCCGCCAATCCGGCTGGGAAAGGATCGCTACACGGTACCCGTGGCTTTCCAACACTCGCCCGATGATTGCCGTACCGTAGGACGGATGATCCACATATCCGTCGCCGGTGACCAGGACAAAATCCGGAATTTCAAATCCTCGCTCCCGACATTCTTCGGGTGTGAGCGGCAAAAAAGCCATGCGCTACCTGCTTCCTTTGTCGTAGGGGATCCCCTCCGCCCAGGCGGAGGGAAAGAAATTTCAAAAAGACAAACAGACGCTTCCGTCTGTTTGCCCTGTTCGTCCTGCCGGATCGGGTTATTCAACAATGGTAACCTTGACAATAGCGGTACCCAGCTGGCCGGCGTTCTGCACATCCGTATCCTTTTTCAGAACAATGGATCCCTCCGCCAGCTTCTGATACAGCGCATCATAATCCGCCTGACTGAAAGAGGCAAACCTGGAGGTGGACATCGGCAGCCCCACGCCCTTCTGGTCAGCGCCCAGGGTCAGGGTCTTTCCGCCGGGGAAGGCCCCCGCATAATAGGCGGCCAGCGCTTCCTGAACA
>JBGYKY010000125.1:0-2963 GCA_041836105.1 Bacillota bacterium
CCAGGACCGTGAAGGACGCCGTCTGTCGGTACAAGACCATGCAGGGCTTTCAGGTGAAGCGAAAGGCCGGATGGGACACCCATGGACTTCCGGTAGAAATTGAAGTGGAGCGGCTTTTGGGGATGTCCGGCAAAAAGGACATCGAAGCATACGGCATTGAAGCGTTCAATGCCAAGTGCCGGGAGTCCGTCTTCACCTATGAGGGGATGTGGCGGGAGATGACGGAGCGCATGGGCTACCTGATCGACCTGGATGATCCCTATATTACCCTGGACAACGACTATATCGAGTCGGTCTGGTGGATCATCAATGAGTTTTTCAAGGCGGGACTGATTTACGAGGGGCACAAGATCCTTCCCTATTGTCCCCGATGCGGAACGGGGCTGGCTTCTCATGAGGTGGCGCAGGGCTATAAGGAGGTCAAGGTCAACACCATCACCGCCAAATTTAAGCGAAAGGACGCGGATGAATATTTCCTGGCCTGGACCACGACGCCCTGGACACTGGCGTCCAACGTTGCCCTGACGGTGGGCTGGGAGGTGGAATACGTGCAGGCCCGGATGCTGGAGGGCAGCGAAGAAGGCAATGTCTTTTATGTGGCAGCGGATCTGGCGGATCAGGTGCTGGGAGCCGGAAAGTATCAGGTGCTGAGCACCATGAAAGGCCGGGATCTGGAATACATGGAATACGAGCAGCTGATGCCCTTCCTTCAGGTAGAGGGGAAAGCCTTTTTCGTCACCTGCGCCGATTACGTTACCACCGAGGACGGTACGGGCATCGTCCACACTGCGCCGGCTTTCGGTGAAGATGACTACCATACCGGCCGACGGTACGATCTGCCGGTGGTCAACCCGGTGGATGAGGAGGGACGCTACACGGAGACTCCGTGGGCTGGTCGGCTGGTGGTGGAAGAGGATCTGGAGATTGATATCATCAAGTACCTGGCTCGGGAAAATAAGATTTTCGCCAAGGAGAGGATGGAACACAATTATCCCCATTGCTGGCGGTGCTCCACCCCTCTGATCTACTACGCCAAGCCCAGCTGGTACATCGAAATGACCAGGTTGAAGGAGCAGCTGGTGGCCAACAACGACCAGGTAAGCTGGTTCCCCGATTTTATCGGTGAAAAACGCTTTGGCAACTGGCTGGAAAACGTCAACGACTGGGCGATTTCCCGCAGCCGGTACTGGGGGACCCCGATCCCCGTCTGGCGTTGCGAGTGCGGTCACCTGGAATGCGTAGGAAGCCGGCAGGAGCTGGCGGAAAAAGCCGATGGCCCCGTGGAGCCCGACATGGAGCTGCATCGGCCCTTTGTGGACCGGGTGCACCTGACCTGCTCCCGGTGCGGCAAGCCCATGGAGAGAATCCCCGAGGTGATGGACTGCTGGTTCGACAGCGGCGCCATGCCCTTTGCCCAGCACCACTATCCCTTTGAAAACAAGGAACGGTTCGACGCGGAACTCTTTCCGGCAGATTTCATCTGCGAAGGGATCGACCAGACCCGGGGCTGGTTCTATTCCCTGATGGCCATTTCCACGTTTATCAAGGGGACCTCTCCGTATCGGAATGTGCTGGTCAACGATCTGATTTTGGATAAAGAGGGGAAAAAAATGAGCAAATCCAGGGGAAATACGGTAGACCCCTTTGAGCTCTTTGAAAAGTACGGCGCGGATGCTACCAGATGGTATCTGCTGTACGTATCTCCGGCCTGGTCCCCCACTCGCTTTGACGAGGATGGGCTGGTGGAAATCGTCGGTAAATTTTTCGGCACTCTGCGCAACGTGTATCACTTTTTCGTCCTCTATTCCAACCAGGACGGCATTTCCATCGACCGGCTGGACGTACCGGAGGATCAGCGCCCGGAGCTGGATCGATGGATCCTTTCCAGGTATCATCGGCTGGTGAAGGAGGTAACCGTGGAAATGGATCGATACGACCACATGAAAGCGGTAAGGAAGCTTCAGGAATTTGTGACGGAGGATTTGTCCAACTGGTACATCCGCCGATCCCGCAGAAGATTCTGGCAGGAGGGATTGAATGCGGATAAGCAGTCGGTCTACCTGACAACCCATACAATCCTGGAGGGGATCTCCAGGATGATGGCGCCCTTCGCCCCCTTCCTGGCGGATGAGCTGTACACGAAGCTGACCGGAGAAAGCTCGGTTCATCTGGCCTTCTACCCCAAGTCTCGGGAGGAGCTGATCGACGACCGAGTGGAATTCCGAATGGATTTGGTGCGGCGTCTGGTGGGTTTGGGCCGAGGAGCCCGGGAAAAGGAAAGGATCAAGGTACGGCAGCCCCTGACCAGAGTCCTGGTGGATGGAAAATATGAGGAGGCGATCCGGGATCTGGCGCCCCTGGTCACGGAGGAGCTGAACGTCAGAGAGGTGGTTTTTGAAAAAAACCTGGATCAGTACATGAATTTTTCCCTGAAACCCAACTTTAAGACTGCCGGGCCGGTCTTCGGCGGGCGGATCAAGGATTTTTCCGCTGCGCTGGCAACTGCCGATGCCGCTGCGCTGGCCGGCAGGCTGGAGGCGGGCGAGGCGGTTGTGCTAATGGTAGGCGATCGGGAGGAGCGAGTCGACAGAGAGCTGGTGGAGGTGAAGATCAGCGCCAAGGAGGGATTTGCTGCGGCCATGGAAAACAACCTGTTCACCATCTTGGACACTGCCGTCACACCGGAGCTGGTTCGAGAAGGGCTGGCAAGGGAATTGATTTCCAAGGTGCAGCAGCTGCGGAAGCAGCACGGGCTGGAGATGACGGATACCATCCGCATTCTGCTTGGCGCAGACGAAGAGGTTTGGGCCGCCGTAGAGGAGCATCGGGCCTACATTCAGAAGGAAACCCTGGCGGAACAGCTGGTGAAGAGCATCGAAGGGCTGGAGATCTATGACCTGAACGGCCATGCTACCGGTATCGCTATCGAAAAGCAATAAGCGTTTCAAGCAAAACGAAAGCCG
>JBGYKY010000126.1:0-16068 GCA_041836105.1 Bacillota bacterium
GCGATATTTCATTTCTTCGGTTATACTATTCATAAGAGAGATACTCCTTTTATGATACTTTTGTTTTTTCGTCGAAACTATTGTATCATGGGTTCTCTCTTTTTTGTTTATTTCTGTAACATATGTCTTATCACATTACATATTTCATGGATTTTTTTGAAAATAGTGGCTTTTTTCCAAGCTTTTTCTCCCCCTTCCGCTTGGAAGCCGGAGAAAATGTGGTACAATATAATACAGAAACTTCACACCGATTTCACATTGCCGTACTATCCTGAAGAAAACCTGTTATCGTTACGTTTCAAAATGTATTTCAAAACCGATTTCGAAAGAGAGTTCGGAACGCTGCGGCAGGGGCCGGAACAGGCCCCTCCCAAAAGCCGTCCGAAATCCGGAAAGGATATAAGCTATGCAGAAATTACTAATTGTGGACGACGAAGCCAACATCCGAAAGGTTATCCGGGAATACGGCGAATTTAACGGGTATCAGGTGGAAGAGTCCGCCGACGGCATGGACGCCGTGAACCTCTGCCGTTCCAATACCTACGATCTGATCGTCCTGGATGTAATGATGCCTCGTCTGGACGGCTTTTCGGCCTGCAAGGAAATCCGGAAAATTTCCGATACCCCCATCATCATGCTCTCGGCCCGGGGAGAGGAATACGATAAGCTCTTCGGCTTTGAGCTGGGCATCGATGACTATCTGGTCAAGCCCTTCAGTCCCAAAGAACTGATGGCACGGATCAACGCCGTGCTGAACCGCCGCAAGCTGGGCGCCGAAGCGGAGAGCGATACCCTGGTTTTTGAGGGGCTGGTCATCAACCGGGCGGCCCGAGTGGTCACAGTAGACGACCAGCGGATTGATCTGACCCCCAAGGAATACGAGCTGCTGTTTTACCTGGCTACCAATCGAAACATTGCCCTGTCCCGGGACAAGCTGCTGGCAGACATCTGGGGCTACGATTTTTTCGGCGACGACCGTACCATCGATACTCACATCAAAAACCTGAGAAACAACCTGGGGAAGTATCGGGACTACATTGTCACGCTGAGAGGGGTAGGGTATAAATTTGAAGCGTAGAATGGATTTCAGCATCAATCTGAAAAGCATAAAATTCAAGCTGTGGGCGTATTTTATTTCCTTTGCCGCATTGCTGATGATCGTCCTGTGGTTCCTTCAGATTTTTTTCCTGAACAATTACTACCAGGCCATGAAGATCTCCGACACCAATCGCCTGGCCTCTGTTATCCTGTCCCAATACGGGCAGGATACTTTCATGGATACGCTGAAAAACATCTCCAGCACCAACGATGTCTATATTCACATCGAAACCTCCGACGGAACCATTATCTTTTCCCCGGCGGACTCGATGATCCACAAGCCTTACGGTTACTTTCAGGAAATGCTTCTGGTGAAGGAGGAGCTTCTGGAAAGCAATGACTCCAGCTATTCCACCATTATCCCCGACAGCCGGACCAACGCCAATACCCTGGCCTATGCCAGCTATCTCCGCCGGGAGGGTGGCACCACCACCATCCTGTACCTGTTTGCGCCCCTGTATCCTCTGGATTCCACCGTGGGCATCCTTCAGGACCAGCTGGCCTACGTGACCATTATCTCCTTGGTGTTGTCCTTTATCGTTTCCTTCTACCTGTCCATTCGCATCTCCATGCCCATCCGGCAGATCACCGATGCGGCAAAGGAGCTTGCCGTAGGCAATTACGACATCACCTTCCAGGGCGGCCATTATTCGGAAATCTCCGACCTGGCCGATACCCTGAACTACACCGCAGGAGAGCTGGAAAAGAGCACTCGGCTGCAAAAGGATCTCATCGCCAACGTATCCCACGATTTGCGGACTCCCCTGACCATGGTCAAATCCTATGCCGAAATGATCCGGGATCTGTCCGGCGATCACCCGGAGAAGCGAAGCGAGCATCTGCAGGTAATCATCGAAGAGGCCGACCGGTTAAACCGCCTGGTAGGCGATATGCTCACCCTGTCCAAAATGCAGTCGGGCGTCGTCCCTCTGGAGCGGTCCTCCTTTGATCTCATCGAAGCGATCACCGGACTCATCCAAAGCTACAGCCTCCTGATGGAAAAGGATCATTACCGGTTCCTGCTGGATGCCCCTCCCTCTCTGGTGGTGGTCGGGGATCGGCCAAAAATCCTCCAGGTCCTCTCCAATTTGCTGAATAACGCCGTTAAATACTGCGGCGAGGACAAGGAGATCCATGTCAAGGTCACCGACACCTCCAGCCACTACCGGGTGCAGGTTACCGACCACGGCATGGGCATCGCGCCGGAGGAGCTGAACTATATCTGGGACCGCTATTACAAGGCCAGCACCCATCACGTGCGCACCACCACCGGCAGCGGCCTGGGGCTGTCCATCGTTAAAGAACTGCTGAACCTTCACCGGGCCGATTTCGGCGTCATCAGCACCCCGGGCGAGGGCAGCACCTTCTGGTTTGAGGCGCGGAAATCCTGAGCGCCGGGAGGCCCGCTACAGCGCAGCGATCGCTTCCTGAACGGTCCGGACGCCGCAAAGGCGGACGCCTGCCGGCGGATCCGGGGTCTGGAGCGCATTTTTCTCCGGAAGGATGATCTTTCCGAACCCCATTCGGGCGGCCTCCCGAACGATTTTTTCACCGTTTCGAATGGATCGGAGATCGCCGGTCAATCCGATCTCACCCACTGCCAAGATTCCGGCGTCGATGACCTTTCCGGCCGCCGCAGAGTAAACGGCAAGCGCCACCGCCAAATCCGTCGATGTTCCCTCCGGCTTCAAACCTCCTACAATATTGACATAAACATCCATGAATCCCAGGCGGGCATCGGTCTTCCGTTCCAGCACCGCCAGAATCATGTTGAGCCTGGCGGCGTCTACCCCTACCGTGGTCCTCCGGGGAAAGCTCATCACCGTCTGCACTGTCAGTGCCTGGATCTCCAGCAGCAGCGGGCGGGTCCCTTCATAAACGGCGGTCGCTATGGATCCGGCCACCGATTCGTCCATTCCTTCCAGAAAGGTCCCCGACAGGTTTTCCACCTCCACCAGCCCCTCTTCTATCATTTCAAACGCTCCCAGCTCGCTGGTGGTTCCGTACCGGTTCTTGACGGCTCGAAGCATCCGCAGCTCCTGGGTCCGCTCTCCGGTAAAGCTGAGCACACAGTCCACCAGGTGCTCCAGAATTTTAGGGCCGGCCAGCTCTCCGCTCTTGGTCACGTGAGCCACCAGAAAAATGGGGATATGACGCCCCTTGCCGATCTTCATCAGATAATTGCCGCACATCCGCACCTGGGATACGCTGCCCGGCGCCGAATCCAGCTCCTCGGTGTACATGGTCTGAATGGAATCGATGATCATGAAATCCGGCTGCAGCGTCTCCTGTACCGCCAGCACATTTTCCATGCAGGTTTCCGACAGCAGAAACAATTGCTCCAGGTCTCCGCCGCACACGCGATCCGCACGAATTTTGATCTGCTCCTCCGATTCTTCTCCGGTTACGTACAGCACCCGCTTCCCCTGAGCGGAAATCCGGGCAGCCGCCTGGATGATCAGGGTGGACTTTCCAATTCCCGGTTCTCCCGAGATCAGGCACAGGGACCCCTGCACCAACCCGCCGCCCAGGACCCGGTTCAGCTCGCCGATGCCGGTGTCAATCCGCCGGTGCTGACCCGATTGGACATCCTTCAGCGGCACCGCCTTCTGGACTGTCCCCGGCTCTCTCCGCCTTCGGGGATCGCCGTCCCGTCCCGAAGAAGCCTTCTCCTCTACCATAGAATTCCATGCGCCGCAGGCACACTGGCCCATCCATCTGGGGCTCTCCATCCCGCATTCCTGACACACAAAGACAGTATCCCCTTTTTTCGCCATTCTCTCCCCTTCTCTTTCCTGAATCATCTCCCGGGCGGCTCCGCTAAAAGACGGCAGAGCCTGCGCCCTGCCGTCCTGCATCCGTCATATCGTGGGTTTAATGAGCAGCCTCTTCCTCCGCCTTGTGCTTCGCGATCACCTTATCTGCCAGATGGGCAGGCAGCTCCTCATACCGTTCAAAGCTCATGACAAAGGATCCTCTCGCCTGAGTCATGGATCGAAGGGTCACGGCATAGTCGAAGAGCTCCGCCTGCGGGGCCTCCGCCAGGACCTTTTGAAGACCGCCGCTCTGAGGCTCCATCCCCAGAATCTTGCCTCGCCGCTTGTTCATGTCGCCCATGACATCGCCCATATACTCGTCGGGGATAGAGATTTCCACTCGGAAGATGGGTTCCAGCAGACAGGGCTTAGCTTCAACGATACCCTTCTTAAAGGCCAGGGACGCGGCGATTTTAAAGGCCATCTCGTTGGAATCCACGTCGTGGTAGGAGCCGTCGTACAACACCGCCTTCACGTTTACTACCTTGCAGCCGGCCAGCGGCCCTCGTTCCATGCTTTCGCGCAGGCCCTTTTCGACGGCGGGCACATAGTTTTTAGGGATGGATCCGCCAAACAGCTCTTCGGAGAATTCAAATTCCTCCTGCGAGGGTGAGAAACGGATGTGGACATCGCCGTACTGACCCGCGCCTCCGGATTGCTTCTTGTGCTTGCCCTGAACATCGGAGCTGCCTTTGATGGTCTCCCGGTAGGCGATCTTCTGGTCAACGTACGCAACATCCGTCGCGAATTTTTCCTTCAGCTTGGCGGTGATAATGCCCAACTGGATTTCTCCCTGCCCGCCCAGCAGGGTCTGATGCGTTTCAGCATTGCGCTCCAGTACGAAGGACGGATCCTCCTCCATCAATCGATGGAGGCCGCTGCTGACCTTTTCCTCCTCGCCCTTGACCTTGGGCTCAATGGCCACAAACAGGGAAGGCTGCGGGAAGTCCACCGGCGGGTAAACGATGAGGTGAGCCTTGTCGCAGAGGGTGTCGCCCGTCCTGGTGGCCTGCAGCTTGGCAATGGCCACGATATCGCCGGCCTCCACCACCGCGGACTCTCCCTGGGTCTTCCCTCGCAGGAAGAACATGGCGCCCAGCTTTTCCGGCTTCTGCGCCCGACTGTTATAGATTTCCTGTCCCGGCGTCAGCTTGCCGGAAATGACCTTCGCCAGAGAGATCTTTCCCAGGAACGGGTCAGCGATGGTCTTAAACACAAAGGCTGATGCCGGGCCGGTGGGATCAGGCTTACGGGTCACCTCCTGATCGTCGGCATCCAGGCCGACATACTCGGGATGCTCCGCCGGGGTGGGGACGTACTGGATGATCGCATCCATCATTTCCCTGATCCCCTCTCCCTTTATTGCCGAGCTCTGCATGACGGGCGCAATGCTGCCGCTGGCAATGCCCTGATGGAGGCCCTGTTTCAATTCCTCCGGCGTAAACTCCTCTCCGGAGAAAAACTTTTCCAGAAGCTCCTCGGAGGTCTCTGCAATCGCTTCATTTAAAGCGTCCTTGTCGTCCAGGGTCACGACAGAAACACCGAATTTGCCTTTCAGATCGGCGACAACCTGCTCCGTATTGACATTTTCCTTATCGGTTTTGGTCAGGAGGAAAAATCGGGGCATATTAAACTCGTTGCAGGTGTTCCAGGCCTTTTCCGTTCCGACCTGGATCCCTGCGGAGGCGTCTACAAGGATCACGGCAGCTTCCACCGCGCGCATGGCCGAGTTGACTTCTCCGATAAAATCGAAGAATCCCGGGGTGTCGATAAAGTTGATCTTCACCTTGTTATATTCCACAGGCACGATAGAGGTGCTGATGGAGTATCCCTTTTCGATCTCCATCTTGTCGTAGTCGGATACCGTATTTCCGTCCTCGACCTTTCCCAGCCTGTTGATGACGCCCGTCGCCAGCAGCGCAGCCTCAAGGAAGGTGGTTTTTCCGCAGCCTCCGTGACCGACCAGTGCAACGTTTCGGATCGTGTCGCTTTTGTAACCCTTCATAGTGGACCTCCTAAAGTTTTATTCAATTAAGTGAAGTATATCACCCCTGTGGTGAAATATCAATCACAATTCCCCGGGGCCGCCGTCCTGCAAACGCTCCGGCCCGTCCATACGGCGGAAGTGGGGCAGCCGGGCTGCGATCGCCGTCACGAGGAACGCAAAGAGCAGCCGGCCCAGGCTGACCACCCAAATATTCGCGCCGGCGGCAGCCAGGATGACACTGGTCTCAATGACGCCGTGGCAAAGGTACATGAACACGGCCACCAGCGCCATGTCCTTTCGAGAGAGGGGCGTCTGCCGATTGATTTCTATGATGGTCCCCGCGCCGTATGTTACACCCATAACCACTCCGACCAGCAGGGGAAAGATGGCATTTCGGCTCATGCCCATCAGCTTCCCCAGCCCCTCCAGCCGACGAGCCAGTTTCTCAATGACCTTATAGACCATCAGAATTTCGATGACGATCATCAGGGGCACCAAGATCTTGACAACGCTGAGGGCAGTGGTCAGAGAGCCGGCGAGCATCTCTTTGAGGATGATTTCTGCGCCCGCGCTCACAGCAGCACCTCCCCCAGCCAGCCGACCAGCATGCCGACCAGCACCGCCAGCATCAGGCGGAACACCGCCAGCTTGCCCGGCGGGAATCCGATTTTCCGAGCCAGGGCCGATTCTACGGGAAGGGAATGGGCCGTCAGAATCACCATGGAGATCGTGGTGATCTGCGCCATGGAAAAATCAAAGGTCTTCATGGCGGCGATTACGCCGTATTCATCGGTAAATAGCCCGGTGACAATGGGGACGATGGCGTCTCCCGGCAAGCGAAAAATGGTCATGGCCGGCTGAAAAACCCCCTGAAGCCAGGGCATGATCGGAGAATATTTGATCAGCACCACCAGCAGGTAGATAGGGATCATGATCTTCAGCAGCATGATCGAGGTTCTGAGCCCTTTGACAGCTCCGTCCCGAACTGCCGCAAAAAAAACAGACATGGATTTCTTCCTTTACACGCCCCGGATGGAGGCTCGGAAAGCCTTGAGAATACCTTAAAAATGCTAAAAATCAGCGGATTTCGGCGTCCTTGGGAAGGGCAGCACATCCCGGATATTGCTCATGCCGGTAAGGTACATGATCATCCGCTCGAAGCCCAGCCCGTAACCGGCATGGCGGACGCCGCCGTACCGCCGCAGATCCATATACCACCAGTAATCCTTCTCCTCCAGCTCCATCTGCGCCATCCGCTCGCGAAGAACGTCCAGCCTCTCTTCCCGCTGGCTGCCGCCGATGATTTCGCCAACGCCCGGCACCAGAAGATCACAGGCCGCCACCGTTTTGCCGTCGTCATTGAGCCGCATATAAAAGGCCTTGATGTCCTTGGGGTAATCCGTAACAAAGACCGGCCTGCGAAAGATTTCTTCCGTTAAATAGCGCTCGTGCTCCGTCTGCAGATCCACACCCCAGGATACGGGGAACTGGAATACCCGGCCGGATTCTTGCAGCAGCTCGACCGCCCGGGTGTAGGTTACCCGCTCAAAGTCGCTGCTGACGATCATGTGGAGCCTCTCCAGCAGCCCTTTGTCCACGAAGCTCCCGAAAAATTCCATCTCTTCCGGCGCATGCTCCAGCACATACCGGATGATGTATTTGATCATCGCCTCAGCCAGATCCATATTGTCCGCCAGGTCGGCAAAGGCCACCTCCGGCTCAATCATCCAGAATTCCGATGCATGGCGGGCGGTGTTGGAATTTTCCGCCCGGAAGGTGGGACCGAAGGTATAGACATCTCGGAACGCCAGGGCAAAGATTTCCGCCTCCAACTGCCCGCTGACGGTGAGACTGGTCTCCTTCCCGAAAAAATCCTCTTTATAATCGATACGACCGTCGTCGGTTCTGGGCGGCCGCTCCATGTCCAGCGTGGTGACCCGGAACATCTCCCCTGCCCCTTCGGCATCGCTTCCGGTGATAATGGGGGTGTGAACGTACACAAAGCCCCTTTCCTGGAAAAAACGGTGAATCGCGTATGCCACCAGGGACCGGATCCGGAACACGGCGGAAAACGTGTTGCTCCTGGGCCTCAGATGGGAAATCTCTCGAAGGAATTCCAGGCTGTGACGCTTTTTCTGAAGGGGATAATCAGAATCCGCTCCCGCTTCGATCACCACCTGCGACGCTTTGATCTCAAAGGGCTGCCTGGCTTCCGGAGTCAGCACCAAGACCCCCTGCACCCGCAGCGCCGCCGCAATAGGCGCTTTGGCAATCTCTTCGTAGTTGTCTATCAGGCTTTCTTCGTAGACCACCTGCACTGAACGGAAAAAGGTCCCGTCATTAAGCTCAATGAAGCCGAATTTGTTGGAGCTTCGATTGGTCCGAATCCATCCCTGCACCACGACTTCCCGGCCTGCAAAATCGGCAGCCTGACGGAACAGCTGCTTTACCCGTACATCCTTCATACTCTCTTCTCCTTGTCTGTGGATCTGCGCCTTTACGTGCCGCCGTTTGCCCACCGGCGGGATCTGCGCTCTACCAGTATACCACCGGGAAATCCGATTTTCAATGATTTCACCGCGGGTTTTCGGGAGGCTCCAGGCAGATGACAACCAGCTCCGGCCGGTTGTAGAACCGAGGGATCACGGTGGATTCCCGGGCCAGTCCTCTGCTGACGATCATCACCGTCTCACCCTCCCGGTATTCTCCTCCCGCATATGGGGGAAACAGTCCCTGGTTCGGCGCCAACAGCCCGTTTAAAAGCCCCGGGATCCGCCATTGCCCCCCGTGGGCGTGACCGCAGAGCACCAGGTCAAAACCGGCCCGGACATACTCTTCCATTCGCTCCGGCCGATGAGAGAGCAGCACGGTGTATCGACCGCTCCCGCTGTCTTTCCGGACTGCCTCCAGCTGCTTCTCAAAGGAAGCCGCCTCACCGATCAGGCGGGCATCCGGATCATCCACGCCGCAGATATGGAAGGTCTGCCCGTTTGCCGTCATCTCCACCGTCTCTCCTGCCAGTCGGATTACGCCGTATCGCTCCAGGATCGCCATCTTGGCTTCAAAGGCCGCACGCCCCGCCCGGTATTCGTGATTCCCCGTTACATAGAACAGCGGCGCAATCCCTTCCAGGCCCTGCAGCACTCGTTCCGCTTCATCGTCGGGTATCTCGTCGTCAAAATAGTCTCCGGCGATGGCGATGAGATCGGGGCTTTCTGCTCGGACGGCCGCAATCAGCTCTCGTCCGCTCTCTCCGTACCGGCAGGAATGGAGATCCGCCAACAGGGCAATGCGAACGGGCCGGGTAATCCCGTCAGCCTCCACGCTGTACCGCCGCACCGCCAGGCCGTTATACAGACCCGGCAAAAGGGCGGCCGCCATCAACACCCCCAGCCCCAAAGCCATCATCCGTCGTTTCTTCTTTTTTATCATCAGCAAATCTCTCCTTTTTTCTTGAAGGACGCCTTTCCGTCCCCCGGGCAGGCGTCCCTCCGCGCCCTGGGCACGCGGCTTCCCCCCGCTCCTTTTTCCGCAGCCTTTACCAGATCCCCAGCAGATGCTGCAGCAGCAGGGTACTCCCTGTAATAGCGGCCCAGCAGATGCCGCCCAGCAGCAAAGGCCTCCCGCCGGCTTTGACCAGCGAGACCAGGTTACTGTTAAGGCCGATGCCGGCCATGGCCATAACGATGCAAAACCTGCTGCACTCCTTCAGCGGCGCAAGAAAGAACCCGTCAAACCCCCACCCCGCTGCCAGGGTCGCCGCCAGCGATGCCAGCAAAAAATAAAGGATAAAGACAGGGAAGGATCTTCGAAGGCGAAAGCGGCCGGCAGCCTTACCGCTCTCGCGGCCGCCTCCATCAGAAGAACTCTCTGCCTCCCCCGGGGCCCGGCGGGCATGAGAAAGGGCCAACGCCAGTGTAATAGGAAGGATTGCCAGGGTCCTGGTCAGCTTTACCGTCACCGCCTTATCCAGCGTCTGGCTTCCCAGGCCCCACATACTGTCCCAGGCCGAAGCTGCCGCCGTCACGGAAGAGGTGTCGTTCACCGCCGTCCCGACAAAAATGCCAAAGGCTTCTCCGCCGGCTGTAGAAAACCCCGCTGCCCTCCCCAGAAAAGGGAAAATCAGCGCCGCCAGCACGTTGAAGAAAAAAATCACCGAAACAGCCTGCGCAATCTCATCGTCATCGGCGCCGATCACCGGAGCAGCGGCCGCTATCGCCGATCCCCCGCAAATGGAGGAGCCCACACCGATCAGGGTTGCCATCCTGGATGAAATGCCCATACGCCGATACAGAAAAAACGCCGCCAGCAATGCCACGGCAATGGTCCCCGCAATGATGGGAAGGGATTGCTTCCCCGTCTGCAGAATGACATTCAGGTTCAGCCCGAACCCCAACAGCACCACCGCTGTCTGCAAAATGTACTTCGTTGTGAATTGAATGCCGGGGGCCGTTTTTCCGTCCTTCTTTCGGAACGCGGCAAAACCCATCCCCATCAGGATGGCAATGACGGCGCCACCCACCACGGGAAGGACCTTCCCCAGCAGCCATGCGGGGATCGCTATCAGCAGGCATAGCAGGATGCCCGGCAGGTTGGTTTTCATCCGCTCTGTCATATCCTCTCCCCCTTCCGGCTACCCCTTCAGCATCTCCCCGTAGCTGACCAGGGTAGTGCTCCCCCTCTCCCAAGCCCTGCGAACGCATTCCTCCGTGAATCCGGCTTTGGCAAAGAGGTAGTAGTGCTTTGCCTCATAGGGGAATCGGCTGCTCCGCTCCATCAGGCGGTCCACCGCCTCCGGTCCCACAGGGCCTCCATTCCACCGACATTCCCCGAACAACGCGCTTCCATCCTTCCCGGCTCCCATCAAAGGAATCCGCACCGGCTCCCTGGTGCGGGGATGAAGCCCCCACCACTGCCCCAGCTCCGTAAAGGGGACTGCCGAACGGTTCTCACGCCGCAGGAGCCACAGGTACTGGATGCAGAGATCCCGAAAGACCCCCTCCATATAGTCCGGCAGCCCGGGAACGATCCGACGATAGACCAGGTCTGCGGCCCCCCGTGCAAGCAGTGAAAGGTTGTCCGGCATAAAGCGGTACCAGAAGCGGAACAGGGGATCCTGAACGGCGTACACCGTTTTTCGAACGGAATCCTCTCCATACGGCGTTTCCTTGCTGACGATCCCCAGCGCTATCAGGGTCTTCATGTAGGTAGCGCAAACGCCGGTATCTTCGCCGATTCGGTCAGAAATCTGGGACAATCTGACGGCGCCGGCGGCGATAGCTCCGAGGATCCCATTGTAGAGAGCGGGCTCCCGAACCTCCTGCTTCAAAAGGTTGCCCGGCTCCTGATACATGGCGGATGCCGGATCCAGCCAGGTGTTTTTTATATTGTATTCCATTGGCATGGCATCGTTTAGCTGAAGCAGATATTGAGGAACGCCCCCCGCCATTCCATAGGCCAGCGCTTTATCCTCATGGGAAAACCGGCCGAAATATCGGCAGGCCTCCCAAAAATCAAGAGGAGGCACCCGAAGATGGCTGCACTCGCTTGCCGGCAGCATCTCCCGGAGCCCCCGTGCCGTTTCGTCCATAAAGGCCGTGGACGGGCCACAAAGGATCAGCATCAGCTGCGATTTCTCCCGATATCTGCGGATCAGCTCCTTTAATGCGGAGGCCAGCCCCTTTACCGATCGGGCTGCATGGGGGTATTCATCAAGAACCAGCACCATTTTCCGGGTTTCAGCAGATCGAAACACCGCTTCCAGAGCTGCCTCAAAGGAGTCCGAAAGCGTCGGGAAAAGCGCGGGTTCAATCCCTGCCCTCGCGCAATCCCTTTGCTCAGACTGCGTGAGTTTTCCGCGGATATCGTCAATACAACGTCGAAACTGTCGGATATTTTGTTTTTCGTCGGTTTCCATCCCGACAAAAAGGATCGCCGCCTTGTCCCTGATAAACTCATTAATCAACGCGGTTTTGCCGATTCGCCGACGCCCGGAAAGAATGACAAGACTAAATGTTGTCTGCCGATAAATGGATGTAAGTGTTGATAATTCGCGATTCCTTGCGACAAACACGGCACTTCTCCTTCCGTTTATCGATGTTTAGTATTTATTGTTTTACTAAATTATAATATACTTTTTACTCCAAGTCAATCCGCCCCACCCCCCTGACGAACAGGACAGCAGGCGCTCTCTCATAGCTTCGCCCCTATTGTCCTCGCGCTTTCTCCAGCATCCTTCTCATTTCTGCCTCCGCATACGTAATCATAAAATGCCCTTCATCATACAAATCGTTTTTATCTGCAAGCAGCAGAAACACATCATAGGGGATCATTGTCTCGAAAATGTCCTCATTTTCCAGAAAAAAGACCAAAAACCACTCATCCACTTTGATTTCAGGATTAAAAATAGTCGGTTTGTTTGGCAGCACGCTGGAAACATCGGGCGAAACAACATAAGCCCCCATGATTTTACCCGTCTCATTGTTTTGATACAGCAAAGGCGCTGCATAAAAGTAATCTTCCGCCTGCACCTCATGAAGATAATCTGCAAATCGATCCAAATCTCCGCCAATTTTCTCTATAGTATTTTCCCCCAAAGCAATGGGATTCATCAGTGCAAAAATATACAGCTGCTCGCCGTCTTCCTTTGCCTTTTCCGATAAAAATCCCATGGCATTGATGCTGGTATCGATATCCTCCTGCATGTAATCCGCAATTTGAAAGACCGAAGCGGGTTCGTCATTTCTGTAAAATTTCTCCGTGCCGAGCAGCTTAAGAAGCTTCACGACATAGCCGTAAAAAAAGCGGATATCCTCTCTGCTGGTGGGAAGCGGCTGGGAAAGGCATATCTCCTTCTTCTCCAAAAATATTTCAAACCCCCTGCCGAGCTTCTCCGGATTATAAACGATCAAAGGGTTTCCGACCTTCTCCGGCGTCAGTCTGTAATGCTCGTCATGCACGCCGTACGCTCCGGTCTCTCTATCGACAAAATCCTCTATTTTTAACCCCTTATTCTTTACCTTGATTTCAACAGCCATTGCGCCTTCTCCTTTCCATGCCCACCTTAAAGCTCCTTGCACATCATCATTATACCTCGTTGGCCGATTGCCCACAAACCCTTGTTTTTTTACTCAATCGTGTTTTACTTATTTCCCTGTTTTGACAGAAAAACAGCGTGGTTTCTCCGACCCACGCCTTACGTTTTCATCCTTTTCCAGTCCGCATGATTCCGCGTGATCACCCCGTCCCGGCGCCCGCTGCGCAGGAGCGCCGCCGTCATTTCCACGGGGGAGTTCCCGGCTGTCACACGATCATCACGCATAGCCCGCCATCCGTTCGATAAAGCGGCAGCTCAATGCCGTACAGTCTGCGGATGCTGTCCGAGGTAATGACTTCCCTCGGCGCCCCCTGTAATAAAATCTCGCCATCCAGCATGCCGATGACCTCATCGGCATAGGCCAGAGCCTGATTAATGTCGTGGAGCACCATAATAATGGTGATCCCCTCTTCGCGATTCAGCTTTGCGATCAATCGGAGGATTTCCACCTGATAACGGGCATCCAAAAAGGTTGTCGGCTCGTCCAGCAGCAGCATTTTGGTGTTCTGTGCCAGCGCCATGGCAATAAAAGCCCTCTGTCGCTGTCCTCCGGACAGGGCTCCCAACTGCCGATCTCGCAGCTCGGTCAAGCCTGTCAGTGCCAGCGCCCGGTCCACCTGCTCCTGATCCTCCCCATTCAGGCCGGCTTTCAGAATAGATCTGTAGGGAAGACGTCCATAGCTCACCAGCCGTTCCACCGTCAGATCATCCGGCGCGGTATTTTTCTGGTGAACCATGGCAACGCTTTTGGAAAAGGCTTTGAGCGATATCCTGCGAATATCCGCTCCTTCCAGCGTGATCCTGCCGGAATCCGGCCTCAGGTTTTTCGCCATCAGTTGGAGGAGCGTGGTTTTTCCGCACCCGTTGGCACCCATGAGCGTTGTAATCGCACCAGAGCGGATTTCCACCGTCAGTCCCCGGAGCACCGCTTCAGTACCATAGGAAAACGATAAATTCTCAACCTTGAGCACGGGGACCACCTCGCTTCAGCAAAATCACAAAGAAGGGGCCGCCGACCACACTCATGATCACCGATGCAGAAATTTCGTTCGGCGGCGCGATTCCCCGCCCCACCGTGTCGGCTAACAGCAGAACGAAGCCGCCCAGCAGGATGCAAAAGGGCACCAGTATCCGATGATCGGATCCCACCATACGTCGGGCCATATGAGGCACGATCAGCGCCAAAAATCCAATGATGCCGACAACCGCCGTCACGCCGGCAACAAGGAGCACCGCAGCCAACGAAATAACCAGCCGCAGTCGATCGACATCAATACCAAGGCCCCGCACCGTATTATCATCCAGCGCCATCAGATTACAGGCAGGTGCCAGAAAAAAGGCAGCCAGCAATCCGACGCAGGAATAAGCCGCCAGGAGCCGCACATCGTCCCAGACAAGCTGGGACAGGCCGCTGACGCTGACCGCTACGCCGCTGCGGTTAGCGAGCCCTGCAAGTACCTGTGAAATCCCCTCAAAGACCGCAGCCACAGCAATGCCGATAAGAATGATGCGCACCGGATCCAGGCTCCCTTTCCAGGAGAGGGAATAAATCAGCAAAAATGCCAGCAGCCCGCCGACAAAAGCAAACAGGGGAATGAAGAAGTAGAACATGGGGAACAGCGCCGCAACGACGGCTGCCGTCAGGGCCGCGCCCCCTGAAATCCCGATAATACCGGGGTCTGCCAGGGGGTTTTTCAAAACCGCTTGAAATAACAGACCGCTGCAGCTCAGCGCAGCCCCCCCCAGCAGCGCCACAAGGATCCGGGGGAAGCGCAGATCATAGATGGTAGCCACCCGCCTGTCATAGGCACGAAACAGCCCGTCGAACAGCTCCCGATATGTGATGGTGATGCTGCCCAGCTTCATGGCCACAAGCGCCAGCGCAAAAATGATCAGGGCGAGGAGCATGCACCCGATGAGGCCCTTTCGGATATCCCTATGGATTGCTTTCAAGATAAGCCTCCTCTGCATTATATGCGCCATAGCTGCCATCGTAGAGGATTTCCTTCAGCGCCGCAAGGGCCTGCGGCCATTCGAAGGTGCAGCTCATCCCGAACAGAGTATAGTCCAACTGATACACCCGATCCTCCGATACGGCGCGAAAATGCTTCCAGATATCGTTTGTGGCAAACTCCTCGGCGAACATTTCCATGGCAAGCTCGGGCATACCGTGGGCAGTGAGGAGGATAACGTCGGGATCCAGCTTCAGCAGCTCCTCCGTGTTCCAGGAAACAAAATTTTCACCGGTCTCCGTCTGCACCACGTTTTCCGCCCCGGCCAGCTCTACCAGGGAGCCGACATAGGAATTCGGCGTGCATTCAATGTACGCCCCGGGCAGTCCCATGAGCACCAGCACCCGAGAGCGCTTCCTTCCTTCTGTGGCATCGCGGAATTCCTCCATGATGGCTTGATATTCCGCAATCAGCCCGGCGGCTTCCTTCTCCGCCCCATATTTCTCTCCTAACATCCTGATGCTGCCATACATTCCCTCTACGCTCTGAAGATCAAGGAAGGTGTAGGGGACGCCCGCCGCCAGGTAAAGGGGCTCTATATTTTCTGCCAAAGCATCGGGGCCGATGACATCGGTAGGCTCGAGCAGCGCAATGGCTTCGGCATCCGGGGACATGGCCGTGCCGATCTCGGGCAGGCCCCGGTACCGATCGGGGATTTCACCGCTGGTAGCGGGGATCGCAATCAGAGGCAATCCCAGCCTGTCACAGATCATCAGTGTGGCATGCGAGGTGGCAATGATCCGGGGAGTTTCTCCGTCCCGTCCGTCAAGTCCGGCAGACACCCCTCCACCCTCCTCCGGATGCTGATCCACGCAGGCGCAGAGGCAGCAAAGGATGCCGGCGGCCAGCAAACAGAGGGCCGCTGACTTGATCCTCTTCATCCCTGTCGCCTCCGCCGCCGAAGGAACGCCCAGCCTCCGGATACGACGGCAATCACAGCCAATGACTCGGTGGATTATCGGTTCAAGGTAAGCGATTCGGTCGTTAAGCTGAAGGCCACGATGTACGTTGTCCCCATGGGACGGGAGGTCCTGTGGTATTTGTACGTGGATACGGGAA
>JBGYKY010000127.1:0-2516 GCA_041836105.1 Bacillota bacterium
ACGGGATGAAGTAACCTATGAAATCGTCGAGCATATCGGCATTCTGGCAGCCTATCCCACCGGATGGAGAAAGGAGCTGAACCGGGTTGCCTGGAACGGAAACGCCCCCAAGTTCGATCTGAGAGACTGGGATGAAAGCCATGAGCACATGTCCCGGGGCATCACGCTTCACACGGAGGAAATCAAGCTCCTGCGCGATCTTCTGACGGCATTGGAGCTGTAGGGCGGCGGAGAGCTGTGCCGGGAGGAAGGAAAGAGCCGGGAAATCCGAAAGGGACGGCCTCCTTTGAATGTGGCAAAAGGCAGAGACGGGGAAATATCCTGTCTCTGCCTTTTGCGGCTTCACGCGCCGCCGGGCTTGCAGCCTCCAGCCCCCGTGTGGCCGCGCCAATCTTGACAGTCCGGATTGGGGAACGGTATAATGTAATGGAAGTGCGGCCATGGGGAAAGCCGGGACCGGCGGGCGGAAAAGATCCGACGTACCCGCGCGTTTTTTCGGTTTTCATTTGCCGCGGGACCGAAGGACATTGCTCGAACATAAGGAGAAAAAAGTACAATGCGGAAAAACCTTAAAAAATTTATCACGCTTTTTCTTTGCCTGATTCTGCTGGCCGGATCGCTGGCCGGCTGCGGCGGCTCCGGGTCTCAGGAGGATGACGGCAAGTTGGATATCGTAGTGACCATTTTCCCCGCTTATGACTGGGTTTGCGAAATCCTGGGTGAGCAGGCAGCGGATACCGAGCTGACCCTGCTGCTGGATCAGGGAGTGGATTTGCACAGCTATCAGCCTACTGCTGAGGATATGGTGAAAATTGCCAACTGCGATCTGTTTATCTATGTGGGCGGAGAATCCGACGATTGGGTGGAGGATGCGCTGAAGGAAAGCGGCAATCCGAATCGGGTTGCCCTGAACCTGCTGGAGATGCTGGGAGACGCCGCCAAGCTGGAGGAAGTGGTGGAGGGCATGCAGGCAGACGACGACCACGATCATGATCACGCTGCCGTCACCGGTGCCGCCTTGGAAGAAGAACACAGTGATCACGAGGACCACGACGCGGAGGATACGGCTTTGGAGGAAGATCACGACCACGACGACCAGGAGGCGGTATACGATGAGCATGTGTGGCTGTCCCTGAAAAATGCCGCGATCCTCTGCGGGGCCATCGGAGACGCTCTGGGAACCATAGACCCCGACCATCGTGAGATCTACGCCGCCAACGCGGCTGCTTACACGGACAAAATCAATGCGCTGGATCAGAAGTACAGAGAAGTCGTAAACGGCTCGTCCAAGAGAGTCCTGCTGTTTGGGGATCGCTTCCCCTTCCGATACATGGTCGATGACTACGAGCTGGACTATTATGCTGCATTTGTCGGCTGCTCTGCCGAAACGGAAGCCAGCTTTGAGACGGTCACTTTCCTGGCAAAGAAAGCGGATGAGCTGGGACTGAATGTCGTTCTGACCATAGAGGGCGCAGACCACAGGATTGCGGAGACCATTATTTCCGGTACCGCGGACAAGAGTCAGACAGTGCTCAGCATGGATTCTCTGCAGTCCACGACCCTGGCAGATGTTCAAAACGGTAAAACCTACCTGGGGGCCATGGAGAAGAACCTGGAGGCACTCAAGGAAGCGTTGAAATAGGAGGAGGCTCATGGCCCTGCTGACCTGTGAAAATCTGGCCCTGGGGTATGATGGCCGGGTGATTCTGGAGGACCTGAGCTTTTCGATAGCCTCCGGAGATTATCTCTGCATCGTGGGAGAGAACGGGACCGGAAAGACGACGCTGATGAAAGCGCTTCTCGGGCTCCATCCCCCCATCAGCGGCAGCATCGCAACGGATCGGAACTTTCAATCCCGGGAAATCGGATACCTTCCCCAGCAGACGCAGATGCAGAAGGATTTCCCTGCCTCTGTCAGAGAAATCGTCCTTTCCGGGTTTCAGGGGAAATGCGGCCTGCGCCCCTTTTACACCCGATTGGAGAAGCAAGTGGCGGCGAGCGCCATGGAGAAAATGGGCATCAGCGACCTGCAAAAGCGCTGCTATCGGGAGCTTTCCGGCGGTCAGCAGCAGCGAGTGCTCTTAGCCCGTGCTCTCTGCGCCACGCGGAAGATGCTGCTGCTGGATGAGCCGGCGGCAGGCCTGGATCCGGGAGCCACCGACAGGCTGTATCGGCTGATCCGGGAGCTCCACCGGGAGGGGATCGCCATTGTGATGATCACCCATGACCCGGACGGGGTCATTCAATACGCCAGCCATGTCCTTCATATCGGGCGGAGCACTTTTTTCAGCACCCGGGAGGAATACCTCCGGCGGCGCCAGGAAGAGGAGAGACTCCAATGAGTGCAGCAGCCATTCCGGGGATTCTGAACCACTATCTGGAGTACCCTTTTGTTCGCCATGCCCTGATCGTGGGCGTGCTGATTTCACTGTGCTCCTCCCTGCTGGGGGTGACCCTGGTGCCGAATACGTTCATCACCAAATACCCGATGGCCAGCGCCCCCACCGATAGCATGG
>JBGYKY010000128.1:0-6434 GCA_041836105.1 Bacillota bacterium
GATCGCGTGGAATTTTTGGAGTGGGGCGACAGAAACGAGGCCCCGGCATCCCGGACGCCCTCCGCTGTTCCTGAGGGCTTCCAGGCGATCGATGACGACGACATTCCCTTTTAGGCAGCCCTGCCGGCCCCCGGAGGCGGATGTTCCCGCCGTGAGGCCCTGCATGCATCAATTCTGAAAGGAGGCCATCTGCATGATGGAGAAAAAGAGAGGCGGCGGCATGCGGCGCAAAAAAGTGTGCCAGTTCTGCGCCGATAAAACAGAAACCATTGACTACAAGGATGTAGAAAAGCTGAAGAAGTATGTGACCGAGAGAGGCAAGATTCTGCCCAAGAGGATCACCGGCACCTGTGCAGCCCATCAGCGAGAGGTGACGACGGCGATCAAGCGTGCCAGGATCGTGGCCCTGCTCCCCTACACCGCCGACTGACCACCGGCCCTGCCGCAGACGCTTTCGGACGCTGCTGGGAAACGGGGTCGGGTTCGGATCGAAGCGTTCGAGCCCTGTCAGTACAGCAATGCAAAGGCCTTTAAAAGAGCTCTTTTAAAGGCTTTTTTGTTTCCTTCATCGAGGGGTTGTAGTATAATAGCCATGGGCAGGGCTCCGGACAAGGGGCCCGGGCCATTCCGCGAAAATACCGATGACCGGAAGCTTTCCGGATAGGAGAAGCTATGTATTTTGTGAGTTTACTCTCAATGACCCTGCTGTTCCCGCTGATCGTAGTCCTGATCGGCATGGAGAGAAGGATGCGCCCCTACGGAGTCATTGTGCAGAGCGTCGTGACGCTGTTTTTATCCATGCTGCTGCTCTTTGCCTTTGCCAAGGCCGACGGGGCGCCGGTGGCCGTTTCTATCATGCAGGATGTAACGATTGCCGTGAACCAGATCGTGGAAATGGATCGTTTCATGGAGACGGCCGGGCTTTCCGGAACGCCGAAGGAAGAAGTGAAAACCCTTCTGCTGACCGCTTATGAGGGGTTGGTACAAATGCTCCCCTCCGGGGTGATCTGCTGGGGGATCCTGATCTCCTATTTTTACTACGCGCTGCTCAGTCGGCTGAAAAACACTGGCGGGGGCAACACACCCATGCTTCCGCCCTTTATGCTGTTTTCCCTGCCGCCCGGAGTTCTTCGTGGAAGTATCCTGATCTATATCCTTTCCTGGCTGGCCGTCACGGCGGGTTGGGTGGGGCAGGACATGCTGCTGCTTAACGTCCGAGCCGTTTTGGAGTTCCTTTTTGCTATCCAGGGCCTGGCAACGGCCCTGTTTACCATGCGATGGAAACGACTTTCCGGTACGGTAACGGTTTTTGTGGGAGGCGTGCTGTTTATCACCGGCATCGGCCGTCTGTTTCTGGCGCTGCTGGGCCTGTTCGACCTGCTGACGGGGCTCCGTCAGAAATTGCAAAATCAATGAAGCTGTGATATAATGGTGATTCGCCGAAGGGCAAAGCAGCTTCTGTGAAAGAAGAAAACAAAGGTCAAGGAGACGCAATGGCTCGCTACAGGATCGAAAAATTACTGGCCGAATACGTGCCCCTTCCCATGTGTATCATCAACGCCGACGGCAAGGTAACCCGGGCCAGCGGGAAGATCGATGAGGTTTTTAAATACGACGGCATCCGGGGTGCGGACATCTTTGCGCTGACGGGCATCAAGCTGGAGGATTTTCAAGAGGCCTCCCGAGGAGAAAAAAGGCTGACACTGGACAGGAATGACAGGTTCTTCCGGATCGGTGCGGTTCCCGTAAGCGAGGGGGAATGCGCCTCCCTGGCCATCTATTTCTTTGATGACACCGAATATGAAAGCCTAAAGAGCCGGTACAGCGAGGAGCGGACATGCATCGGCATCGTTCAGGTGGACAACTATGACGAGCTGAAGGCCAGCAATCCCGACGAGGTACGGCTGACTATCCTGAAGGAGGCGGATCGGAAGATTCGCCAGTGGTGCCTGAAAATCAGCGCCTCGGTACACAACCAGAAGGACTACATTTATTTCATTGTTTTTGAAAATCGGTATCTGGAGAAGCTGATCCAGAGCAAGTTTTCCATTCTGGACGATATTCGGGATATCGAAACGGAATCGGATTTTCCCGTAACCCTGAGCGTAGGCATTGGCGCTGGCGGCAAAACTCTGGCCCAAACCCATCAATTTGCCCAGGATGCCATGGACATGGCCCTGGGGCGGGGCGGTGATCAGGCGGTGGTGAAGAGGGGCGGCGGCCGAATGGATTACTTCGGCGGGAAAATGCAGGCGGTGGAGAAGAGCAATAAAGGGAAATCCCGAATTGTGGCCCATGCCCTCCGCCAGCTCATCGATCAGTCCTCCCGGGTGCTGATCATGGGGCATCGGTTCCCGGATATGGACGCCTTCGGCGCGGCCCTGGGGGTCTACCGGATTGCGGCGATGCGCGGAAGGGAAGCCCACATCGTTATCAACGCCTACCACGAAACTCTTCAGGAGGTTTACCGATTGGCCCGGGAAAGCGAAGCCTACAGCTTTGTCGACAACGAAAAAGCACTGGCCATCGCCGATAAGGAGACCCTTGTGGTGGTTCTGGATACTCACCGGCCCAGCCTGGTAGAAAGCCCGGAGCTGCTCGGCATGACCGACCGGATCGCCGTCATCGACCATCACCGCCGAGCCAAGGAGGTCATCGAAAACGCTACGCTGGCGTACATGGAAAGCTACGCCTCCTCTACCTCGGAGCTGGTGACGGAAATCCTCCAGTACACTCTGGAAAAAAAGAGCATCAGCAAATTTGAAGCAGAAGCGCTGTTGGCGGGCATCACCGTGGACACCAATCGATTCTCGGTCAAAACCGGGGTGCGTACCTTTGAAGCGGCTTCCTGGCTGAGGCGGTCCGGTGCGGATACCTCCAGCGTGAAGCGTTATTTTCAGGACGATGTGGGGGCCTTTAAGCTTCGGGCCGACGCCATCGTCAACGCCCGCATTTCAGAAAAGGGCTTCGCCTATTCCGTCTGCCGGGGCGTACACCCGGATATGCAGGTCATCAATGCCCAGGCGGCGGATGAACTGCTGACCATTAAGGGAGTTGTCGCCAGCTTTGTCGCCGGGGTGGCAGAGGGAGGCAAAACCGTGGTCAGCGCCCGGTCCTTAGGGGAGGTGGACGTGCAGACGGTGATGGAAAAGCTGGGCGGGGGAGGCCATTTGACCACCGCCGGCGCCCAGGTGGATCTGCTGCCGGAGGAGGCCCTGGAGCTGATCCGGGAGGACGTGGAGAAAAAAAGCTGAGCCGGCGAGAAGCCGTGTCGGACAAGACAGGAGGAATCAAGATGATCGTCATTCTGTTGAAGGATGTGAAGGGAACCGGAAAGGCCGGAGAGGTCGTGAAGGTCAGCGACGGATACGCGAGGAATATGCTGATCCCCAGAGGGATGGCCCAGGAAGCCACCGAGGGAAATGTGAGGAATCTGGAAAAGCAGAAGAAGCTGGCGGCGGACAAACGAGAGGCCGAGCTGGCGGCTGCCCGAAAGCAGGCAGAGAAGATCGGCGGGCTGCGGGTGGAGATTGTGACCAAATCGGGAGAGGGCGGACGCCTTTTCGGCTCCATTACCTCCAAGGATCTGGCCGATGCCTTGAAGGAGCAGCACGGCATCGATGTGGATAAGAAAAAATTCCTGATGGACGGTCCTCTGAAGCAGACGGGAGAAACCAGGGTAGACATCCGGCTCTATCCCGAGGTAACGGCGAGCCTGACGGTTCTGATCCGGGTGTAGGCTATGCTGGAACGGGTGCCGCCTCACAGCGACGAGGCAGAAAAATCGGTTTTGGGCGCTGTCATGCTCAGCAAGGATGCCTTGTTTGAGGTCATGGACGTCCTTCGATCCTCCGCGGACTTTTATCAGGAAGCCCATCGGGAAATCTTTGACGCTGTTCGGGAGCTGTCCCGGCGGGGCGCCTCGGTGGACACGCTGACGGTATCCGAAGAGCTGAAGAGGCGTAAAACCCTGGAGTTGGCCGGAGGACGGGCTTATGTGGCCGCGCTGTCCGCTCAGGTGCCCTCCACCGCCAACGCCGGTCAGTACGCCAGGATTGTGGCGGAGAAAGCCGTGCTGCGAAGCCTGATTCAAAAGGGCGGCGAAATCGTGGAAAGGAGCTTCCAGGAAAAAGAAGCGCCGGAGGTTGTGCTGGACTTTGCGGAGCGAAGCATTTTTGAGATCGGCCAAAAGCGGCAGCACAACGAGCTGGCCCAACTGAAAGACGTCCTGCTGACCAATATCAATACCATCGACGAAATGGCGGGGCTGCAGGGCGGATTGACCGGAATCCCTTCCGGCTTTCGGGATCTGGATGCCAAAACGTCCGGCTTCCAGCGCTCCGACCTGATTATCGTCGCGGCCAGACCGGCCATGGGCAAGACCGCCTTTGCGCTGAACATCGCTCAGCAGGCCGCCATCAAGGCCAATGCCGGCGTCTTGATTTTCAGTATGGAAATGTCCAAGGAGCAGCTGGGGCAGCGGCTTTTGTCCATGGAATCCAGAATCGAGATGCAGAAGCTCAAGACCGGTGATGTGGAGCGAAAGGACTGGGATCAGATCAGCATCGCCATGGATGTTTTGTCCAAGGCGGGCATTTACATCGATGATACGCCGGGCATTTCCGTCATGGAGATCAAGAGCAAGTGCCGTCGGCTGAAGGCGGAAAAAGGGTTGGACCTGATTATCGTAGACTACCTGCAGCTGATGTCCATGGAAGGGAAAAGTGATAACCGGCAACAGGAAATCACCGCCCTGTCCCGGTACCTGAAGCTGCTGGCCAGGGAAATGGATTGCCCTGTACTGGTGCTTTCCCAGCTGTCCCGGGCGCCGGAGCAGCGGACGGACCATCGGCCCATCCTGTCGGATCTCCGAGAGTCCGGTGCTATTGAGCAGGACGCGGACATGGTACTTTTCCTTTATCGGGATGAATACTATCACCCGGAGGACACGGACAAGCCCGGCGTCTGCGAGGTCATTATCTCCAAGCATCGGAGCGGTCCCACGGGAAGCGTTGATTTGACCTGGCTGGGCAAGTATACCAGGTTTGTGGACAAGAGCAACATAGGGAGGTAGAGGATGCGAATCACGGAAGACATGCTGGTATGTGATGTGCTGGAGCTGACCCCCGGCCTGGAGGAGATCTTTCTCCGGTATGATATGAACTGCGGGGATTGCCCTGCCGGGGAGTGTGAGACGATCCGGGAGGCGGCGGAAGGGCACGGGGTAGACGTGGAGCGCCTGCTCCAGAGCCTGAATCAGGCGGCCAATCGGTAAACGACGGTCGAAGCGGCCGAAACACAGGAGAACGGGGTGGAAAAGAGCATTTACCGAAAACGGGCAAAAGAAACGTTTTTGTTTGATACCAAGGTAGAAAATCTGTTTATCAGTGAGCATATGGTGACCGCCCCCGGGGAGTTCGTCAAGGTTTACCTGACGGCGCTGATGCTGGACGAGATGGGCGAGGAGTTTTCCCATCGGAGCATCGCCAAGCGGCTGGATCTGCCCGAAGAGGACGTGCTGCGGGCTTGGACCCACTGGGAAAAAGCGGGCATCGTCGCCAAGCATTATGAGGATCCGGAAAACCGATTGGCTTATTCCGTGGAGCTGCTTCACATCCGGGAGCTGGTATATGCAAAGCCGTCCCGGAGGAAAAAAGCCGCTGTTCCCGAGGGTGGAGGCCGGGCTGCCGGCCTGGAGGACGAGGCCCTGCAGCGGATGTATGCCGCCGTGGAGCAAATCATCGGCCGCATGCTGGGCGGGAAAGAGCCGGCAGAGATTTTATCCTGGATCACGGACCTGGGCGCAACCCCGGAGATAGTGGTCTGCGCCTATTCCTACTGTGCCCGCATCCGGAAAAAAATCCATTCCCGATATGTGGGGACGGTAATCCGGGGATGGGTCGAGAAGGGGCTGCGGGATGCGGACAGCGTGGAGCAGCACCTGCAGGAGGTAGACAATCGACATTATATTTATCGGCGGATTTTTCAGGCCCTGGGCTTTTCCCGGAACGCTACCGAGGAGGAACGGCGTCTTATGGACAGCTGGCTGGAGGAGATGGGCTTTTCTCTGGATAAAATCCTGGAGGCCTGCAGCAAGACCAGCGGAATCTCTAATCCCAACGTTAACTATGTGAACAGGATCCTTCGAAACTGGCACGAGGGAAATACAGGGCGACGGGAGGGGGCGGACCGGGATCAGGGTCCGCGAGGCCAATCGGGCGGCGTGGGGCTCATCTTTCGTTATTATGACTATCTGCGAGAGGGAGCGGAGCGCCGGGCTGCCGACAGAAAAGCCCGGGTATACGAAGCGATCCCCCGCATCCGGGAAATCGACGAGGAATTGCGGCGCTGTGGCATGGAGGTGTCACGGGTCATGGTGGCCGGTGCCGGGAACGCTTCAGATCGGATCCGGGAACTGCGGGCGCAATCCGAAA
>JBGYKY010000129.1:0-4498 GCA_041836105.1 Bacillota bacterium
GCTTTAGAACGCCGGTGCCGGTAATGGCTTCGATTCTTCGGACGCCTGCCGCTACTCCGGTTTCACTGAGGATTTTAAATTCGCCGATCTGCCCGCTGTTGGTCACGTGAGTGCCGCCGCACAATTCCATACTGACGTTTTCTACCGTGACTACCCGGACCGTTTCGCCGTATTTTTCGCCAAACAGGGCAGTAGCGCCCCTATTCACGGCTTCCTCCACGGGCAACTCTTCCGTCTCCACAGGGCGAAAATCCAGAATAACCTGATTGACCCGGTCTTCGAGCTGCCTTAGCTGTTCCCCGGAAAGCGATTCAAAGTGGCTGAAATCGAAGCGCAGTCCCTGAGCGGTAACGCTGGAGCCCGCCTGGTTGACGTGGTCTCCTAGCGCCTTCTTCAGCGCTCGGTGCAGCAGATGGGTGGCCGTATGGTTTCGCGCCGTGCTGTTCCTTCTGGATCTGGATACCTGGGCGGTCACCGTATCGGAGAGCCGCAGATGGCCGTGGAGGACCCGGACCTTGTGCGCAATGGCGCGCTGCAGCTTTAGCACGTCCAGGACCTCTCCCTCAAAGGAATCCGAAACCAGTCGTCCGCTGTCGGAAGCCTGTCCGCCGCTTTCTGCGTAAAAGGGGGTTTGATCCAGGATAACCAGGGCAGTTTCCCCTTCTCCGATCTGCTCTACCGGTTCCCGGCCGACAAAAAGCCCGTTTACCCGGCCTCGGCCCTCATAAGCGCCGTAGCCGATAAAGTCAGAGCTGCCGTCAAAGGACAGCGAGGAGGAATCCTCAGACCAGCCCTCTCCCTCATCAGCTTTTCTGGCTGCCCGTGCAGTTTCCTTCTGGCGCTGCATATGCAGAGCAAATCCATCCACATCCGCGGTCATCCCGTGTTCCTCCAGGATTTCCTGGGTCAGCTCCAGGGGAAAGCCGTAGGTATCGTACAGTTTAAAGACGCGTTCTCCGTCCAGGCGGTTTTGTCCGGCTGCCTTGGCTTCCTCAACAAAATCCAGAATAATCTGGGTGCCCTGATCGATGGTCTGGGCAAATTTGTTTTCTTCCACCTCCAGGATTTTATGGATATATTCCTTTTTCTCCTCCAGATTGGGATAAGCCGACCGGGAAAGGTCGATCACCGTATGGGCCAGATCTGCCAGGAAGGAGCCCTGAATGCCCAGGAGCTTTCCGTGGCGCGCTGCTCGCCGCAGAAGTCGGCGCAATACATATCCCCGTCCCTCGTTGCCGGGGATGATCCCGTCACCGATCATAAAGGTGACGGAGCGGATGTGGTCGGTAATGATCCGGATGGACACATCCGCAGGCTGTCGCCCCTCCCGGTACTGTACGCCGGCTTTTTTCTCCACCTCCTGGAGAATAGCCCGAATGGTATCTACATCAAAGATGGAATCTACGTTCTGCACGATACAGGCTAGCCGTTCCAGCCCCATCCCCGTGTCAATGTTGGGATGGGCCAGCGGTGTGTAATTTCCCTCCTCGTCCCTGTTAAACTGAGTGAAGACATGGTTCCAGTATTCCACGTAGCGGTCACAGTCGCAGCCGGGCTTACAGTCCGCCCGATCACAGCCATGCTGCTCCCCCCGGTCAAAGTAGATCTCCGAACAGGGGCCGCAGGGGCCCGTACCGATTTCCCAGAAGTTGTCTTCCTTGCCCAGCTTGACGATCCGATCCTCCGGCATGCCTATGATATCCTTCCAGATGTCATAGGCCTCCTGGTCTTCCAGATAGACCGTGGCCCACAGACGCTCCTTTGGCATGCGGAGCACCCGGGTAATGAATTCCCATCCCCATTCCAGGGATTCCCTTTTAAAATAATCACCAAAGGAGAAGCTGCCCAGCATTTCAAAGAAGGTGGCGTGACGGGCGGTGTTCCCCACATTTTCGATATCGCCGGTGCGGATGCACTTCTGACAGGTGGTCATCCGTTTGGAAGGAGGCGTCTCCTGCCCTGAAAAATATGGCTTTAGAGGCGCCATTCCCGAATTGATGATCAGCAGGCTCTTATCCTTTTCCGGAATCAGCGAAAAGCTCCCACGCTTATAATGCCCCTTTTCCACATAGAAATTTTCAAACATTTCTCTTAATTCGTTTAGTCCTGTGTAGTTCATACGGTTTGCTTTCCTCCTGAAAATTGATACGTTAATCACACAATTATAGCACAATCCCTTAATTTTTGAAAGGAATTATGTTATGATGGTGGATCATACAGTGATGTGACGACGAACCGGCGCTGATTCGGTTTGTAGTGAGTTTGCGGATAACAGTCCGGCATTGAGGGATACCGGACTGACGGGAGGATGAGAGAAAATGGAACGGGTTGCATTGGGAAAAACCGGGCTGGAGGTTACCAGAGCAGGGTTTGGTGTCCTGACAGTGGGACGGACCCAGCTGAAGCTGTCGCTGGAGGAGGGCGCCGACGTGCTCCGCTATGCCCTGGATCGGGGCATCAACTTTTTGGATACGGCGCAATACTACGAAACCTATCCCTATATTAAAAAAGCCCTGAAGGGCTTTGCCGGGGATGTGATAATCTGCTCCAAATCGCTGGATGTGACTCACCGGGGAATGTCAATGGCTATTGAACAGGCTCGAAAGGAAATGGATCGGGACGTGATCGATCTGTTTCTGCTTCACGAGGTACGCCACGACGGGGATCTCGGCTCGCGGCGAGGCGCCTGGGAAAGCCTTTTGGAAGCCAGGAGCAGAGGCCGCGTCAGGGCCATCGGTTTGTCCACCCATCACGTAGACGTAGCAGAGGAGGCCGCTGTGCTCCCCGGATGCGATGTGCTCTTTCCTCTGATCAATTTCCGTGGCTTAGGCATCCGCAAGGGGGCGGGGCCCGGTACTCGGGAGGAGATGGCGGAAGCTATTCGGAAAGCGGACGAACGAGGACTGGGGGTTTTCGGCATGAAAGCGTTTGGGGGCGGTAATCTGACGGGCTCCTATCGGGAAGCGCTGGATTACGTATACGGTCTGCCCGGGCTCCGGGTCAACATGATCGGCTTTGGCAATCGCCGGGAGGTGGACGACATTGTTGATTATCTGGAAGGGCGGCTTCCGGCAGGCTATGCGCCGGATATTCACCTGAAACGGATCCGCATTGATCAGGGAGATTGCGAGGGCTGTCACACCTGCGTGACGCGATGCCCTAATCAGGCGATCTTTGTCAATGAAAACGGCCTGGCGGATATCTGTCACGGCAAATGCCTGACCTGTGGCTATTGCGCGCCTGTCTGCCCCGTTCGAGCCATCATCATGTTCTAAGGGGTAAGATTTCTGGAAAGGTAATCGATCATTGCCACGCTCTCCACGTAGGTTGCCTTCAGGAAAGCGTTTTCCATCGTGTCTCCCACGGTCAGGATGCCGTGGTTCTGCAGGAGACAGACATCCACATGCGGAATGACCCTGGCTACATGCTCGGCCAGTTCATCGGTGCCATGCTCAAAGTACGGGACCAGCGCCATGGCCTTCCCGTAAAAATAGGCCTCTGAGGTAACCGACTCAATGGGGATCCCCTTGACGGCAAAGGCTGTCGCGTAGGGCGAATGGGTGTGAACGACAGCGTTGACGTTGGGGCGCGCCCGGTATACCTCCAGGTGCATGGGCAGCTCCATGGATGGTTTGCGGAAATTGACGTTTTCTCGCACGTTCCCTTTCAGATCGGAAATAATGATGTCATCGGCTGTCAGATCGGCCCGGTAAAAACCCGATGGTGTAATATACACCAGGCCGGTCTCACGGTCCAGGATGCTGAAGTTCCCGGATTTGTGCTTACAGAGCCCTTCCTGCTCCGCCCGCTGGGCGTACTTGATCAGCTCCTTGTAAATGCTCTTGCTCATTCGATGATCCCTCCTCCCAACACCACATCCCCCCGATAGAAAACGATGGATTGACCCGGCGTCACCGCGCGCTGGGGAGCGACGAAGCGGGTTTCCACCCTGCCGTCGGGCCCCGGATGCAGAGTCGCCGGCGCCGCTGGGGCAGTACTTCGGATCTTGGCCTCTACGGCGACGCCTTCCAGCGTTCGGTCATCTTGATCCGCCGGCAGGACAAAGACATTCTCCCGGGAGCAAACGATCCGGCTCCATAAGCTTTCATCGTCCCCGAGAGTTACCGTATTTTTTTTATGGTCAACCTTTGTGACGTACATGGGCTTTCCAAAGGTCTGTCCCAGCCCCTTCCGCTGTCCGATGGTAAAACGGGTAATCCCCGGGTGGACACCTAATACCTGTCCCGACGCATCCACAAAGCTGCCGGGTGAAGCGCGAAAGCCGCGAGCCTCCAGAAAACGGACATAATCCTGATCCTCCGGCAGAAAGCAGATTTCCTGACTGTCTTTTTGTTCTGCATTGTCCAGCGCAGCCTGCCTGGCCAGATCCCGCGCCGCTTCCTTCTCGCCTATGCGGCTCAGAGGTAGGAGAAGACGGGACAGAACCTCCTGTCCCAATCGGTAGAGCATATAGGTCTGGTCTTTTTTCTTATTTTCC
>JBGYKY010000130.1:0-6248 GCA_041836105.1 Bacillota bacterium
AGCGGGATCGGCGCCCGCCAACAGATGAGACATGGTGGGATTCCCCGCCGCCGTTATCCGACGGATCCGCCTTCGGTCCGGGCCTTTGCTTCTGCCCGCGGCCTCCCGGCCATCCGCCGTCCTCTGCTGCAGCAGCGCATCTGACATCTCTGCCAAGCAATTCAGGATCAAGGCCTGCATTCTTCGAAGGCCTTCCGGCTCCTCCTGACAATAATGAATCCTGGAAAGCACGTCTCCGCCGTAGGGGATCTGGGGATTGCTTCGAGCGAGCGCCCCCAGACAGCGTCCGGTGCCCAATTCCCACAGGCTGCCGGCAACGGTGGTGGTCCCTACGTCAAAGGCCAGTCCCAATCCTTCCTCCCGATCCGGCACAAATCCCGAAGGAAGCTGAACCATCTGTGCTTTTCTCCGGCTTCCCGGCTCGTGATCGCTTATCGACGATAGGAGATGCGCGCCGATGCACTTCCCGCAGACAGCGCAGCTGCCCGTGCAGCGCGGCTCTCCTTCCCACCGCGTTCCCATTCCCTTCATCGCGCTATTTCCCTTCTCTTTGCCTGCACAGCCGGCAGCTTGCCGCATTCCCCGCGCAAAGGGCGCAGGAATTCTCCGGCAGCCGGGCGCTTTCCTCCGCCACCAGGTAGATTCCCGTGCTGGATTTTAAGGGATCCATCATGCCGCTTTCCAGGCAGCTGACCCCCAGCTGCTCTCCGTTCAAAAGATCCAGCAGCCGCCGGGCGCCGGACAGCTCCATCCCGTAATATCCGGGTCCGAAGGAATCGGAAAGTCTCAGGCTCTCCCGCTCCTTTGGAAAGCGCCGGGAAATATCTCGCAGCAGCCGGCTTCGCAGCAGGTCCCGCCCCGCATCGATACAGGCTGTCCCCCAGATGTCGAGGAGCAGCTGGTCCAGCAGATCCCGCCCCGGCGGATGGAATCCTTCTCCGGTCATCAAATAGGCATACGCTCCCCGCACCTCCTCCCGCCGCAGCAGTCGGAAGGGCGGACATGCAAACGCTTCTTCCCGTAGCCAAAGACGCCCCTCGGAAACGGGGGGCGCCTCGTAGTAGGTGAGCAGACATCGGATCCGGGCCGTTTTCCGGAGC
This sequence comes from Bacillota bacterium, assembly GCA_041836105.1. GTDB lineage: Bacteria > Bacillota > Clostridia > Peptostreptococcales > Anaerovoracaceae > UBA5559. Next base: position 1,101 of record JBGYKY010000130.1, read on the forward strand.
TCTTCCCGGATAGCCCCTGTCCGGCTGCGCATGGCGTCGAATTTTCTTCCTTCCCGGTTCAGGCCGCCAGCTTTGAGGAAATATCCCTCGGCCTGCCCCTCCAGCTCCTTCCAGGAAAGGTGGATGATTTCGTTCTTCAACGAAAGCCTCCTTTGATCCTTCGCCGACAAGCCTATACCGTCGGCTTCACATACTTCAGATTGGCATGGCGGGGCATCCCCTGACGGGTGGGATACTGGTTTTCGCCCTGGATCAAAGGCGCAGCATAGTCGAAGAAGGGCTTCAGAAGGCCGGTTCCCTCTTCATTGATCCACTCCCGGGGAATCTTCTTTTCTTTGTTGGCCACCTGCTCCAGATCCACCAGAATGGTCTGGCACTGGTACTCCCCATTGTTGTCCGCTCGACGGAAGCCGACCATTTTATCGGTCACGCCGGCCACGGCGGCCCGCAGGGCTTCCTGCCCGGCGCTGTAGGATTCCCGGATATCGTTGCCCGAGGCAATGTGAGCCGCGCAGCGCTGCAACAGGCTGAACTCAATGCCCCGGACCCTTGCCGCTACCCGAGCTCCCGCATAGGCTGCCAGATTAGGCGCCAGCCCGCCCATTCGCACGTGCCCGAAGGCGTCCTTATTTTTCTCCAGATCGGCGAAGTAGGAGGAGATGTACACCCCTTCCTTATCCTTAATGCCTTCGGAAACGGCTACCAGAACGTCTTTCTTCACCGCCAGCACCCGATGGATATCCTCTACAAACTTGTCCAGATCGAAGGGGATCTCCGGCAAATAGATGAGCTCCGGGCCACAGCCCTGCTCCGTTGCCAGCGCGGCCGCAGCGGTCAGCCATCCGGCGTTCCTGCCCATAATCTCCAGCACCGTGACAGAGCCCTCCCCGTACACGGCGGCATCCCGGTACACCTCCATACAGGTGGTAGCCACATATTTGGCGGCGCTTCCATAGCCCGGGCAATGGTCCGTCAGATCCAGGTCGTTGTCAATGGTTTTGGGGATCCCCATGACCCGGCATTCATACCCGTTCTTCAGCAGGAACTTGCTGATTTTATTGCAGGTATCCATAGAATCATTGCCCCCGTTGTAGAAAAAGTACCGGATATCATATTTTTTAAACATTTCCAGGATCCGCCTGTAATCCGAGTCGTCCTTGTCCGGATCCGCCAGCTTATACCGGCAGGATCCCAGCGCCGAGGATGGAGTATGCATCAGCAGGTGCAGCTCCGCCGGGTCCTCCTGGTTCAGATCATACAGTCGATCCTCCAGCAGTCCCTTGATGCCGTTGGCCATGCCGTACACCCGGGTGATGCACTCCTCCGCCAATGCCGCTTCAATAGCCCCCAGGGCACTGGCATTGATCACGGAAGTGGGCCCCCCCGACTGACCGATCATACAGGCTCCTCGCAATTTTTCCATTTTTGTTCTCCTTTCCTGTTTCCTGACTGTAGTCCTGTCATCGCTGCCGGATCGGTCCGGCAGCCTCTGTACCATTCCAACGGGGCCGGAACGGTTTTATTCCCCCAGATATTCCCGGGTCAGCCTGCCCAGCACCGTCATGCCTTCCCGGATCTTTTCCGGATCCATGTTGGAAAAATTGAGCCGCAGCTCCCGGTGCCGGTCTGCCGCCGGATAAAAAGAGGTGCCGGGAATGAACGAGACCTTCTCCGCCTGTGCCCGAAGCAGCAGCTCTCTGGCATCCTTGCCCTCCGGCAGGGAAACCCAGATAAACAGTCCGCCCCCGGGACGGGTCCACCGAACCGACGCCGGGAAATGCTCCTCCAGCATCCGGAGCATGACATCCCGTCGCTCCCGGTACAGCCGAACGATGCCTTCAATGTGAGCATCCAGGCTGTAATGTGCCAGATAATAGGCCATCTGCCGCTGGGCAATGGAGGAGGTGGACAAATCTGCCGCATTTTTCAGCAGCAGCACCTTCTCCATAATGGTTGCCGGAGCACAGAGCCAGGCCACACGCAGGCCGGGGCAAAAGGTTTTGGAAAAGGTGCCCAGGTAGAGGACCTGCCCTTCCCGATCCAGCGCCGCCAGAGGCGGACAGGGATCCCCTTCGAAGGAAAGCTCTCCATAGGCGCCGTCCTCCACCACCGGGATATCATATCGGCGGATAAATTCCATGAAGGCCTTCCGTCTGGAAAGACTCCAGCTACGACCGGTGGGGTTCTGATGATCCGGGTTGACATAGATCATCCGGATCCGGTCTCCGTACCGCTCCACCGCTTCCTCCAGGCTTTCCATGGAAATTCCCTCCTCGTCCAGCTCCACCGCAGCCAGCGTGGCTTCGTGAGCCCGCAGAGCGTGGACGGCTCCCAGATAGGAAGGATTCTCAAAGAGGACCACATCCCCCTTATTGATAAACATCATCCCGCACATGTCCAGCCCCTGCTGAGATCCGCTGGTGATGATGATTTCCTCCAGCCGATAATGCAGCCCCAGCCTGCGGGAAAGCCTCTGCCCGATCAGCTCCCGAAGGGGAGCAAACCCGCTGGTGGAGCCGTAGCTCAGGGCCTCTTTTCCCGATTCCTCCATCACTCGGTTAAAGGATTCCTGAATAGCCTTCAGGGGATACGTCTCCGCGGAGGGGAACCCGGCGGAAAAGGAAATCGTGTCCGTCACGCTTCCCTCAAAGGCCCGGAGCAGGGACGGGTCCGAAAGGGCCTCCATTCTCGATGCATAGCGCATATCAACCTCCCCAGCTGCGCAGATACCGCTCCTGTTCCGGCGTCAGCGCATCAATGCCAACGCCCCAGGCTGCCAGCTTCCGCCGGGCCACCAGATGGTCAATCTCGCCGGAAACGTCGATGACCCTGTTGCCCATCTCCCCGTGGTGCTCCTTCACATACAGGGCAGACAGGCACTGGACGGCAAAGCTCATATCCATGATTTCCGCCGGGTGCCCGTCAGCGGCAGCGATGTTGACCAGCCGCCCCTGGGCCAGCAGGCACAGCCAGCGGCCGTCGGGAAGGCGGTACCCTGTGATATTGGGGCGCAGCTCCCGCTTCTCCGCAGCTATCTTCTCCAGGGCCGCCACATCCACCTCCACGTCGAAGTGGCCAGCGTTGCAGAGGATAGCCCGATCCTTCATGGCCGCCAGCTGCTCCTCTCCGATGGTGCGGATACATCCGGTGGCCGTCACAAACACGTCTCCCAGAGGAGCGGCCTGCTCCATGGTCATCACGTCATACCCGTCCATTCGGGCTTCAATGGCCTTGACCGGATCGATTTCTGTCACAATGATCCGTGCGCCCAGGGCCGCGCCCCGCATAGCGATCCCCCGGCCGCACCAGCCGTACCCGGCCACCACGGCCGTTTTCCCTGCAACGATCAGGTTGGTATTGCGCATGATGCTGTCCCAGACCGATTGCCCGGTACCGTACCGGTTGTCGAACAGGTGCTTGCAGCGAGCGTCATTGACCGCGACCATGGGAAAGGCCAGAATCCCTTCCCGCTCCATAGCCTTGAGACGAAGCACCCCGGTGGTGGTTTCCTCGCACCCGCCCAGGACGTGAGCCCCTAAATCCGGTCGCTTTTCATGGATCAGGCTCACCAGATCGCCCCCGTCGTCGATGATCAGATGGGGCAAATGCTCCAGGGTAAGCTCGATGTGCCGGGCATACTCCTCCTGCGTGGCTCCGTGAAGGGCGTACACCTTCATCCCATCGACCGCCAGCGCTGCGGCAACATCGTCCTGAGTAGACAGGACATTGCTCCCTGTCACAGCCATCTGCGCGCCGCCGGCCGCCAGCACCCGGCACAGATACGCCGTTTTGGCCTCCAGGTGGACGGAAAGGGAAATACGCATTCCCTCAAAGGGGCGGGTGCGCCGGAATTCCTCCTCCAGTCCGGAAAGCAAAGGCATATGAGCCTTGACCCATTCTATTTTCTGCCGCCCGGAGGCGGCCAGCCGAATATCTCGAATTTCGTTCTGTACCGTCACTGTTCCCCTTCTCCCTGCTCAGTAAAGATCCCTTCCGTATAGGGTTCTTCTGCGCTGTAATGCCCCATAAGGCTCTCGGTCACGGCGCCGTCCACCAGAAACTGAACCTGCTTCACCTCAGGGAAGCTGGCCCGGAGGGATTCTACAATCTGGCTGATCACATAGGCCTCCGCCAGAGACCCGCTGTGCAGGCCTTCGCCGGAAAGATCGACGATAGCCGTCCCATGATCCTCCACCACATCGCTGACGCGGATGGTATCGTCGATCATGGTGGACGCCCGGGGAAGCTCCTGCGGGAGTTGCCTCAGGGCTGCGTCCACCAGGAAAAAATACTGACGCCCTTCCTGGCAGACAAGGGGCACGTCCTGAGCCCGGATCAGCTTGGGCAGCTCCTCATTGCCGGTCTCCAGGTACTCGTTATTGGCGAAATACAGAACCAGCGAGTATTCCTTTTCGTCCGGCATGGGCTCCGACGGCTCCCCCGGGACCTCTCCCATCCGACACCCGGCCAGCGCCATCAGCCCTGCTACCAGGAGCATGATCAGCGCCGCCGATCTCCTTTTTCTGTTTTTCATATCCACCGTTCTCCAGCCTCCTTCCTTGCTGCTCTATTATACCATCTACCCCCCGGAGGGTTGAAGGCTTTTCGCCGGGAAAGTTAAAATTTGTTTTCGGCTGCAGGCAGGTGGCATCAAAGCGGCTATTTGGGCTCCCAGATATCCGGATGCTCCTCCAGCAGCCATTCGTGGGACGGATCGTTGACCCGGGAGGTCCAGGGGTTTCCTTCGCAGTGTCGGATCATCCAGGCGTAGTGCATGGCATAGCCCGGAGCCGTCACCTGAGGGTGAGTCGGCCCGCCGGGAATACAAAGAGCGCTGTTGTTTACGATTTTGTATACATCGTCCCCGATAAACCCGGCGCCGAAGCCCTGCGGCCGATCAAACCGGTAATAGTACACCTCCGGCTGATCGTGGCCGTGAGGAATATAGCTGGACCATTTGCCGGGGGCATTGATGACCTCACCGATAACCATATTGGAATAGGGCGCATTGCTGTAATCAAAAATGGTTCTAACTACCCGTCTGGCGGTGTCTCCCCACACGTTACCGCCGAAGATGTCGGAGCGGCAATCCTCTGCCCGATAAAACCGGGAGGGGAAGGCTCTTTCGTTGACGGTCCTCTGAATCAG
>JBGYKY010000131.1:0-9399 GCA_041836105.1 Bacillota bacterium
CTTGATTCCTTTCGCTCCCGATGCTATGATAAAGGGACAAAGGGGGGCAAGGGCAAACAAATGAAACAAAACATTCTCATCGAGATCCGGGAGCGGGTGGGCATCCTGACCATCAACCGTCCGGAATCGCTCAATTCGCTGAACAGTCAGCTGATTGAGCAGCTGACCGAGGAGTGCATCCGGCTCTCTACCCATCCGGAGGTGGGCGCCGTGATCATCACCGGACAGGGGAAAGCCTTCGTGTCCGGCGCCGACATCACAGAAATGCTGGATCTGAGTCCGGTGGAGGGCCGGGAAATGATGATGAAGGGCCATCGGCTGATGAATATTATCGAAAACATGGATCGCCCGGTCATCGCCGCGGTCAACGGCTTTGCTTTGGGGGGGCGGCTGCGAGCTGGCCATGGCCTGCGACATCCGCATCGCTTCCGAAAGGGCCCGGTTTGGTCAACCGGAGGTCCGTTTAGGGATCATTCCCGGATTTGGCGGAACCCAGCGGATGCCCCGCCTGGTAGGCAGGGGCATGGCCAAATATCTGATGATGACGGGAGAAATCATCACTGCTGACGAAGCCTTGCGCATCGGGTTGGTGGAGCGGGTGGTCCCTCCCGAAGAGCTGATGGGGAACTCTGTTAAGGTAGCCCAGTCCATTATGGCCAAAGCGCCCATCGCCGTTTCCATGCTGAAATCTACCATCAACAACGGGCTGAGCCTGGACATGACCTCCGCCTGTATGCTGGAGATCGAAAGCTTTACCACGCCTTTCAGCTCCGAAGATAAGCAGGAGGGTATGAAAGCATTTTTGGAGAAACGCCCGCCGATCTTTCGAAAAAAGTAACGAAACGGGAGGCGTTTATGAGAAAACCATCCCTGCGCCCGCGGGTCGGCAGCTTTGTGCTGGCCCTGGCGTTTTTCCTGCTCATCCTGACAGGCAGCCAGCTCTTTGCTGAAGACGGCCGCTACTTCTCCGCGGAGAGCAATCTTACGGGGCAGAAAGCCCGTGTACTGGAGATTGCGGATCGGGATTATCGCGGACAGGGGCTTACCCTGTTTACCGGACGCCTCCTCAATGGGGAGGGGAAAGGGCAGGTGATCCAAGCCGTTCAGTTTACCGATTCCTATCTGGGCGAGCAGCTCCGCCAGGTAGAAAAGGGCGATGTAGTGTACCTGGGCGATGCCACTGACTATGATGTGGGCGCAGCCTGGTTTCTGTACGAGTTTGACCGCTTCGGAGGAATGGTCTGGCTGGCTCTGGCCTTTGCCGCGCTTCTGCTGATTTTCGGCAGAAAAAAAGGGCTTGCTACCCTGGTTTCTCTTTCCTTCTCCCTGATGACCATTTTCTTGATCTTTATTCCCGCCATTTTATCCGGATGCAGCATCTATCTCAGCGCTCTGCTGCTCTGCATTTTTATTACCATTATGTCACTGCTGCTGGTGCAGGGGCCTACGGCCAAATTTTTGGCCGCCGCGATAGGCAGTCTGGGCGGCCTTCTGGTGGTCAGCCTGATTACCGTAGTCATGAGCGCTCTGCTGAAAATAACCGGGTTGGCCAGCGAGGATTCCCTGTATCTGATCCAGCTGAATCCCGAATCCCCCCTGGACCTGAAAGCCATCGTGTTTGCTTCCGTCACGATCGGCGCCATGGGAGCGGTGCTGGATATCGCCGTAGACATCGTTTCCGCCCTCAGCGAGCTGTATCGTCACCAGCCGGACATCTCCTTCAGGGATACGCTGAGATCCGGAATTATTATCGGTCAGGACATTGTGGGCAGCATGGCCAACACCCTGATCCTGGCTTACCTGGGCAGCTCTCTTTCCCTGGTGCTCCTGGTGCTGGTCAACACGGGCGGCCCCAGCGAGGTTCTAAACAGCGAGCTGATTATTGTGGAAATGCTGCAGGCCCTGGCCGGCAGCATCGGCATCCTTTTTACCATTCCCCTGTCGGCCCTGGGCTTCTGCCTGTTGAAGCACCGGGACGCGGGTTCTGTACGACGCTTGACAAAGGAGTGACGCCGCAGTCAGGCTCTTCCCCCCATTCCCCATTTACAAAAATAACAAAAAAGTCATTGACATTCGCCTCTGTTTGTATTAGTGTATTAATTGCCTAATACACTAATACAAATGGAAAGGAGTACGAACCATGACAGCAAACCAATATGCCACAGGCATACCTATTTATCTTCAGCTGTCTAACCTATTCACCTACCGGATCGTTTCCGGGGAATGGTCCTCCGGTTCCAGGCTGGAATCCGTCCGGGAGCTGGCCATGCTGCACGAGGTCAACCCCAATACCATGCAGCGAGCCCTGACTCAGCTGGAGAAGGAAGGTCTGATCTTTACCGAGCGGACCAGCGGCCGCTTTATTACCCAGGATAAGGAGTTGATTCAAAGGATGAAAAACAAACTGGCAGAAGAAATTATCGACAGGTTTATCAGGCAGATGGAAAACCTGGGCATCACAGCCCAAGAAGCGCTGGAGCTGTTCATCCGCAAGACAGAGGAGAAAGGAGGGGCGCAATGAGTCTGGTAGAAATCAACAATCTCAACAAACGATACCCCGGGACCGAGGCCTTAAAAAATGTAAATCTGACCCTGGAATCCGGTCACATCGTCGGCTTGCTGGGCCCCAACGGGAGCGGGAAAACCACTCTGATGAAGATTTTGACCGGCGTGTGCCGGGATTACACCGGCGACGTTCGCATTCGCGGTGAAAAGATCGGTGTCAAAACAAAGGCTCTGGTCGCCTACCTGCCCGATTCCCCCTACTTTAGCTCCTGGATGCGCCCGGTGGATGTGATAGGCATGTTCCGTGACTTCTACGCAGATTTCGACCCGGAAAAATGCAGAAGCATGCTCAAATCCCTGAATTTAAATGAAAAGCAGCGGATCCGCACCATGTCCAAGGGCATGATAGAAAAGTTCCAGCTCTGCCTGGTGATGTCCAGGAATGCGCTGCTGTACGTGCTGGATGAGCCCATCGGGGGCGTAGATCCGGCCGCCCGGGATTATATCCTGGATACCATTTTATCCAACTACAATGAAGACGGCACCATCCTGATCTCTACCCATTTGATTTCCGATGTGGAGAAAATTTTCGACACGGTAGTCTTTCTTCGGGACGGCGCCGTAGCGCTGGTGGGAGAAATCGATGACATCCGGGAACGGGAAGGAAAATCTATCGATGAACTGTTCAGGGAGGTATTCCGATGCTAGGCAAAATGATTAAATATGACATTCTCTCTACCTGGAGAAGCTTTGCCGGGATTTTTCTGTCCATCCTGATGGGCGTCATTCTGGTTCCCACCGCGATTAAAAATTTTAACAGCGCCCTGATTCAAATGTCTGCCGGTATTCTTGCCATCGGTATCGTCGTAGCCGTTCTGGTGGTCACCATGGTCAACCTGTTTAAAATGTACAACTCCAACGTACTCTCCAAAGAAGGCTATCTGACCATGACCCTCCCCGTCAAAACGGGACAGCTGCTGGCCTCCAAGCTGCTTGTCAGTTCCATGTGGATCATTTTAACAGGGGTTGTTTCCGTCATCGGCCTGCTCATCTTCAGCTTTATCCTGGTTCCCTCCTCCCTGACGGAGCTGCGGCACGGGATAACCGAGCTTCTGAGCTACCTGGACGGAACCGCAGTGCGGGCAATCATCCTGCTCCTCGTTCTGATGGTATTGAGCACCACCAAGGAGATTGCAAAGCTGTATCTGGCCTGCACCATCGCTCAGTCCAAATCCATCCCCAAATGGCGCACCCCTATCGGGATCCTGGCATACTTTGTTCTGGGCTGGATCGAATCCCTAGCCATACAGATCGTTCTTCTTCCCCTCTTTCAGCTGCCCTATTTCACCCAGGGGTTGTACGGCATCGACCAGACAGGCATAACGCCCAATATGATCGGTGTGTTCGAGATCTTCATCTGGATCAGCCTGGCGTTCACCCTGATCTTTATCGCAGCCTTCATCGCGCCCACCTACTGGATGCTGGAGAAAAAGCTGGATTTGGGCTGATCCCTCCCTCACCGTCCGAGACTTTTATCAGACGAAGCCGCCGGCTTACTTGCCGGCGGCTTCGTCTGATCTGTTTCGTTTTGTGCGGCTCCGCCGGAATGCGGATCCATTTTGACGAAGGTCTGCGAGCGGCTGCCTACGCCTCTAAAAAAAGCTTTAAGTCTTCATCTGCCGTCCCGATCCCGGCAATACCGAAGGTGTCTACCAGCACCTTTGCCACATGAGGAGACAGGAACGCCGGCAGGGTCGGTCCCAGATGAATATTTTTCACGCCCAGGTGCAGAAGCGCCAGGAGAACGATGACCGCCTTCTGCTCATACCAGGCGATATTATAGACAATGGGAAGCTGGTTAATATCCTCCAGGCCGAAGACCTCCTTGAGCTTCAGAGCAATCAGCGCCAGGGAGTAGGAATCATTGCACTGCCCGGCATCCAGCACTCTGGGAATGCCGCCGATATCGCCCAGCGGCAGCTTGTTGTATCGGTATTTGGCGCACCCGGCGGTCAGGATGACCGTATCCTTCGGCAGCTTTTCGGCAAACTCGGTGTAATAGTCTCTGGACTTCATCCGTCCGTCGCACCCGCCCATTACGAAAAACTTTTTAATCGCGCCGCTCTTGACGGCATCCACCACCGCATCTGCCAGGGCAAAGACCTGTGCATGGGCAAAGCCTCCAACGATGGTTCCGCTCTCAATTTCTGTGGGCGCAGGCAGCTGCCGGGCCATTTCAATGATGGCCGAAAAGTCCTTCTTTCCGTTGGCGTCTGCCTCAATGTGGGTACAGCCCGGGAATCCGGCGGCGCCGGTGGTAAAAATGCGTTTCCTGATGCTCTCCTTTCGCGGGGGCACGATACAGTTGGTGGTGAACAGGATCGGACCGTTAAAGGTTTCAAACTCTTCCACCTGCTTCCACCAGGCATTGCCGTAGTTGCCGGCCAGATGCTCGTATTCTTTAAACTTGGGGTAGTAGTGAGCCGGCAACATCTCGCTGTGAGTATACACATCCACGCCGGTCCCCCTGGTCTGCTCCAGCAGCTGCTCCATATCCGTCATATCATGGCCGGAAATGAGAATAGCAGGGTTCTTTCGAACGCCGATATTGACGCTGGTGATCTCAGGGTTGCCATACTGAGAGGTATTTCCCTCATCCAGCAATGCCATGGCCATGACGCCGTACTCACCGGTTTTCAGAGTCAGCTCAACCAACTGCTCTGCGGTCAGGCTGTCGTCCAGCATGGCAGCCAGGGCTTCGTACACAAAGGCGTACAGCTCCGGCTTTTCCTTCCCCAGGTTCTGGGCATGATGTCCGTAGGCCGCCAGCCCCTTCAGCCCGTAAAGGATCAGCTCCCGCAGAGAGCGCACATCTTCGTTTTCCGTCGCCAGGACTCCCACCGACGCAGATTTGGCAATCATATCGATTCCGGTTTTGGCCTGAAACAGGGCCGCGTCGCTGAGAGCGGCGCTGTCGGCGCGCTTCGCCAGCTGGTCCCTCAACCCCAGCACGTTCCGGATTTCTGTTTCAATGGCCGCATCATCAAAATTAGCGTTAGTAATGGTCACAAACAGCCCCTTAAAGAGCTGACGGTTCACCTGCGGGATCTCCGCAGCAGGGATCTTACCCTTCACCACTACCTCCGCCAGTCCCTTCAGGCTGTAAATCAATACGTCCTGAAGACGCGCGGTGCTCTCTTCCTTCCCACAGACGCCCCGTACCTGACATCCCTTGCCGCCGGCGGTTTCCTGACACTGATAACAAAACATTCCCATCGTTTTACCTCCTGTTTTCATCTATCCGTTAGCGATATTCTCTTTGTATATCACTATCATATTCCGCACAGGAGGTCCTATCCGTTGCAAGTGCAACGGTTTTTTTATTTTTTATTTCCCGAATGTTTTTTGAATCGAGCGACCCCGGTTTCCTCCGCTGACCGTCGGACCGCCTCGGCCACTGCCGAAGAAACCCGGGGATCAAAGGGAGCCGGGATCACATAATCGGGCCGCCGCTCCTCCGCCGGGATCAGGTCGGCGATAGCCATTGCCGCTGCCAGCTTCATTTCCTCATTAATGTCGGAGGCCCGGGCGTCCAGCGCGCCGCGAAAGATTCCCGGAAATGCCAGCACATTATTGATTTGGTTAGGGTAGTCGCTTCGCCCAGTACCCACGATCAGGGCTCCCGCGGCAAAAGCCTCCTCGGGAAAGATTTCCGGCACCGGATTGGACATGGCAAAAATAATGGGATCCGGGTTCATGGTTTTGACCATTTCACCGGTCAGAATGCCCGGCGCCGACACCCCGATAAATAAGTCGCTACCGGGAATGACGTCCCTCAGCGCCCCTCGTTTTTTCTTCCTGTTGGTAAGTGCCGCCATTTTCGCCTGGTACGGGTTCAGCCCCTCCTGTCCTTCATAGATGGCGCCCTTGCTGTTGCAAAGCACAATGTCCTCGATGCCCATAGTCAGCAGCAATCTGGCAATGGCGATGCCGGCTGCACCGGCCCCCGAGATTACCGCCCGCTGATCCGGCAGCGATCGCCCCGTGACCCGCATGGCGTTCAGCACCGCAGCTGCTACCACAACAGCCGTTCCGTGCTGATCATCGTGAAAAACGGGTATATCGCAGACCCGCTTTAGCTGCTCTTCGATTTCAAAGCACCGGGGAGCGGAGATATCCTCCAGGTTGATGCCGCCGAAGCTCCCTGCCAGCAGCGAAACCGTCCGAACGATCTCCTCCGTTGCCTTGCTTCGAATGCACAGGGGAAACGCATCTACATCTGCGAAGGCTTTAAACAGGGCGCACTTGCCTTCCATCACCGGCATCCCCGCTTCCGGACCGATATCTCCCAGCCCCAGCACCGCCGTCCCATCCGTCACTACCGCCACCAGATTCCACCGGCGGGTCAGCTCGTAGCTCTGCTCCGGATCACGCTGGATCTCCAAACAGGGCTGAGCCACACCGGGGGTATAGGCCAGGGACAATTCTTCCCGGTTTCCTACCGGCACGGCGGAGACCACCTCGATCTTTCCCCTCCAGCGCCGGTGCAGCTTCAGGCTTTCTTCCTGATAATTCATCGATTTTCTCCTCATTTTCTGGTCGCGTCTGTCATGTCTTATTCTGCCAGGATATTGCCCCGGGTATCCACGGCTACCACCGCAGGAAAATCCCGAACTTTTATCCGATAAACCGCCTCCGACAGCAGGTCTTCATAGGCCACCGCTTCCATAGCGGTGATGCAGTCGGCATACAGAGCGCCCGCGCCGCCGATGGCACTCAGATACAGGGCTCCCTGCTCCACCATCGCTTCGATGACCTCCGGCGAGCGAGCGCCCTTTCCGATCATCAATTTCAGCCCCCGGGCCAGCAGAGGGGGCGTCATGGGATCCATCCGAGAGCTGGTGGTAGGGCCAATGGCACCGGTGACCCTGCCGGGCCGGGCCGGCGTGGGACCACAGTAATAAAGCGCTGCTTCTTCCAGGGGAATGGGCACATCTTCTCCCTCCTCCAGCGCCTTTACCATCCTCAGATGCGCCTGGTCCCGGGCCGTGTACATGATCCCACTCAGAAGCACCATCTCCCCCGCTTTCAGAGCGCGTCTCTCCTCTTCGGTCAGAGGAAGCCGCAAAGAACGGGGCTCCGGGGGATGGGGCGCTTCGCGATCCATCCCCCGTGTCGATTTGCAGTGCTCTTTATAACTCAATGGTTTTTCTCCTTAACGAGTGGCAGTTCAGGTTGACGGCAACGGGCAGGCCCGCCAGATGGGTGGGGAAAGTTTCCACAAACACCTCCAGTCCGGTAAGGCTTCCGCCGAAGCCCATGGGTCCGATGCGCGTTTCGTTGATTTCCAGAAGCAGACGCTCTTCCAGCTTTCCAATGGTTTGGTCGGGATGTCGCTGCCCCAGCTTGCGGAGCAGGGCCTTTTTGGCCAGGGCGGGGGCTTTATCCAAGGAGCCGCCGATGCCGACTCCCACCACCAGAGGCGGACAGGGGTTTCCGCCCGCTTCTCTAACGGTGCTAACCACAAAGGAAACGATGCCTTCCACGCCGGCGGCAGGCGGCAGCATCCCTACCCGCCCCATATTTTCGCTGCCGAACCCCTTTAGCAGAACCGATAGACGTACCCGGTCACCGGGCACCATTTCCGTTTGCACCTGGGCGGGAGTATTGTCCCCGGTGTTGGCGCGGGTCAGGGGGTTCACAATAGATTTTCTCAAATACCCCTCCCGGTAAGCCTCCCGCACACCCCGATTGATGGCGTCTCCCACAAATTCTCCCGTCATCCGGACCTCCTGCCCGATCTCCAGGAAAACAAAGACCATGCCGGTATCCTGACAGAGAGGTATCTGTTCCCGTTCCGCAATAGCGCCGTTTTCCAGGAGCATAGAAAGAACCCGACGCCCCAATGGGGAGTCCTCTTCCCGGCTCCCCTGCTCCAAAGAAGCGTGCAGGTCATCGCTCATGCGGTAAGCCAGCTCCAGACAGAGGGCCTTGACCCCCTCTTTGATCCGTTCGGTTTCCACAATCCTCATGGCGCTTCATCTTTCTCCCCGTTCCGGGATGCTGCCGTGTCGACAAATACGGTCATACCCGCCGTTCCCCTCTTCTTTCGGGGCCCTCCCGGCCTAAATATTCCTCCAGCCGGGCAAATTTCTCCCTGATCCGGCAGGCAATCTGTTCATCGCTGATTCCGAAGGTTAGACGCATTTGCGCCAGCATCATCTCCACGTCGGCAATCTCATCCAAAACGGGCTCTATGGAGTCCGGAGCCGGGGTCCGGGTCACCCGCTTGTTGAGCGCGACAATCAGTTCAGCACACTCTTCTATGGTCTGGTAGGCCTGGGCGGCGGCGCCCCACTGCTCGAGCGCGCGGCGCATCAACGCCACCTGGGCAGATGAAAAGAACAGCGCCATCCCTGCATCCTCTGTCTGACAGCTCATATCCGCATCCTTCCTTCAAATTCCTTTCGCCCACCAAACCACCCCCAACGTCTATGGGCGGAGAACGGACCATCGCGGGGAAAAAAAATAATGCGACCCAGTAATCGCCACGCCACTCCCGGTCGGCTGATCAAGCGAACGGGCCGGGGCAGAGGCAGACCTGCCCCGGCTCCGGCCCGTTTTTTTTTGGAGCGGATGATGGGAATCGAACCCACGCCACCAGCTTGGGAAGCTGGAGTTCTACCATTGAACTACATCCGCATGAGATGGGGCGCGTATTTCAGCACCCCATCATAATACATCATTTTCTCCCCGATTTCAAGGGGTTTGCCGATGTTTACAAAATTCCCCTCGGATTTTCTTCCCGGTTTTTGGTTTTCCGGTTCTCCAAGCCCTACTTTTTCGGCGGCTTGGGCAGCCGGGCGTTGATCACGTTCATCAGATTGTCCGTGC
>JBGYKY010000132.1:0-3810 GCA_041836105.1 Bacillota bacterium
ATACCCCTCCAGCATATCCGTTGAAGCCAAGATGGCCTGACCGATGGCCGGATTGGTGAGCTCGCTCTCCTCCAGGGCTTCCAGCAGAAGCTCAGGGTCCAGGGCCTGGTTTTTCACCGGGAAATATCCGGTAGACACGGCGAATTTGGTGTTCTGCTCCGGCTTGGTAAACCAGCGGAGAAATTCAGCCGACGCATATTCGTGAGCGGGATCGCTGAGAGTAATACACATTCCCGCACCCTGCTGAATGACGTAGGGTCTCCCGTTTTCAAAGCAGGGATAGGGCAGCACCAGCGGATCCGCATGAACCACGCTCCCCTCGCCCAGGGTTACCTCCGTGGGAAAGTAGGCTGAGCCTGCCGTAGACCCGGTATAGGCCAGCACCTTACCGGTCTTGGCATCGTCCGAGCTGAACCGTCCGGATTTGGCAAAACGACCCTTTATATAGGGGACGTAACAGTGGCTCCAGATCTGCCGGGCCACCTCCTGATCCAACCGAAGCTCTGCCGTCCCGTCCGCCCGGATCAGAAACAGCTCATGTCCCAGCTGCATGGAAGCGATCAGCATGAAATTGGCATTGGATTCCAGACTGAAAAAACTTTTCCCCGTAGTCCGGTAGTATTCCTCCGAAATGCGGATCAATTCCTCCCAGGTTCCCAGGTCCTCCTCCGTGTATCCATAGATGGCAGCAAACTCCTCCCAGCTGTTCTTATTGACAAACAGGGTCTCAAAGGATTTGGCGATGGGCATAATATATGTGCCGCCGTCGTCCACAAACCGCCCCTCCTCCAAAAACTCCTGCCGGTACTGGTTCAGCTCTGCCTGGCTGAAATACGTTTCCAGGCCCACCAGCCCCACCGTATCGTAGATCCGGATGGCATTGTCCGGATAGGCGGCAAAGATATCCGGAAGGGGAGGCGCTCCCAAAGAGCGGGTAGCGGAAGCGTAGACGGCGTCCGCCAGCTGGCTCACGTCTCCCTGGCTCAGGGCATCCACCACGATGCCCTTTTCCATGCCCACCGTTTCGTTAAACTCCTGCACCAGCGTATCAAACTGATCTTTGATGTAGCCGTTATAATAATGCCACACGGTAATGGTCACCGGCCGGTTGGGATCCAAAGGGGATCTCCCCTTACCGATACAGGAGGGCAGAAGGCCCATGATCAATATCAATATCAACAGCGGCAACAGCTGTTTTTTGTGCTTTGCAATAAAATCCATGACAGGATCCCCCTTTTTAAGCATTCCGCTCCGCCGTTTCCTCACTCGCTCTTTCATATACTAATATCGGCGCAGTTTCAAAAAAAATCATTTTGTGTGCGTTTATCGTAACACAAAACCCGCTTTCTGAAAAGGGAATCTATTTGATTCGGATACGATAGGATTGGCCCTTCATATTCAGCTCCAGCACGGGGATGGCCTTAACCATGGCAGAAAGCTTGGAATACCCGTAATTTCGAGTGTCAAAATCCGGCTGCCGTTTCACCAGGATATCCCCCAGCATCGATAGACTGAGCCAGCCCGCTTCATCCGACATGTCGGCAATGAGGGAAAGGATCTGCCTGGTGACCTCCTTCAGCTCCTGGGGCACCGCGCCGATCTCGGGCACGGCGGCCTGATCCTGATGCTTTTCCGTCTGTAGCAGAGACTCCAGGTACTTAAACTGCCCGCAGGCGGCAATAAAGGGGCTGGGCGTTTTCCTTTCCCCCATGCCGATGACATACATGCCATCCTCCTTGAGCCGCACGGCCAGCCGGGTAAAGTCGCTGTCGCTGGACACGATGCAAAAGCCGTCCACATTTTCCGAATACAGAATATCCATGGCGTCGATGATTAACGCCGAGTCGGTGGCATTTTTTCCCGTGGTGTAGCTGTACTGCTGGATGGGAGTGATGGAATAGCTGAGCAGCACCTCCTTCCAGGCGTTCTTCTGGGTACTGGTCCAATCGCCGTAAATCCTCTTGTAGGTGGGCACCCCGTGCTTGGAAAGCTCATCAAAGATGGGCTTGATATACTTTGGGGAAACGTTATCTGCATCAATAAGAACGGCAATCCGCCTTTCCTCCGCGTTGGTGGTGATCCGTGCCATATCCTTCCTCTCCGTGCCTTTCTCCTTGTGATTTTTCTCTGCGCTTCTTTTGGGGTGCGCCTTCCTACGATCCTTCCTCTTCCCGGGCCTGCCTGCATCGGGCCAGCACCTTGGTAATAACGGCGCTGGAATATCCCAGCCCGCTCAAACGGCGGGCAATCCTGGCGCCGGTCTTCTGATCCGGCACTTCTCCCCCCGCCAGCTTCCTTGCTTCCCGAAGGGCCGTTTCCATATCCCGCTGCGCCGTTGATCCGGCTTCTTCCTCCCAACGCTCCAGCGCTTCCCGAACATCCTCCCGGGAAACGCCTCGCCGGAACAGCTCCTGCTTCATCCGGCAGACGCTGCGCCCCTTTTCCCCGGCAACCCGAAAATACTGCTCTCCATAGGATACGTCGTCCAGCCAGTGCCGTTCCCTCAATTCCTGAATCACCGCCTCCGCCTCTTCCCGGCCAGCGCCTTTGCTCATCAGGCGCTCCAGCACTTCCCGGCAGGTCCGGCTTCGCCCGGCAAGAAAGCGGAGGGCCAGCTCATGCAGATCCATATCCGCTTCCTCCTTTCGGCGGGGACGCCGCCGTCCCTTTTCCGGCCATGCTGACCCCGGCAACGCCGGTAATGATCAGACCGGTGCACAGGATGTGATACCAGTGAAGCGGTTCCTTCAGGATCAGGGCGCCGGCGATCAGGGAGATGGCCGTGGACAGGTTGCCAAACATGGTCGCCTTGACCGCTTCCATATTGGCCAGCATGTAGCTGGCCAGGAACGCCGTCGTCAGCGTGCAGAAAATGCCCAAGTAGGCGCTGGACAGCAGGAAGCCCGGATCTTGCATCAGCTGCAGGGTGCGACCAAGAGTCCCCGCCTTCAGGCCGGCGGCCAGAGTGACGCCGTTGAACACCACAAAGCCGCAAAAGGTAATGGCCAGAGAAATGTCCAGGGGCGCGTAGGACGTGCGGACATATCGCATAAATACATTGCTGACCGCCATACAGGTACTGGAGACCAGCAGCAACAGAACGCCCGCCAGATTGGCATTGATTTCCTCTGCATCCAATATCAGCATGACGATCAACGAGCCTACCGAAAGCGCAACGAACAGATTCTGCATCCAGGTAGACTGTTCCCGAAGGAGGATTTCGGCGACGATCTTTGCAAAGATGGGGATCAGGGCAAAGATGATGCCGCTGACAATGGTCGTGGTGACTACCAGTCCCGCCACCTGAAATATCATAAACAGGATATAAAAGACGGCGGTGACGGCCAACGGCTTTCGGCTCCCTGGCGGAAAGGCAATCCGCTTTCTGCGAAGCAGAAGGACGATCAGCGTCCCCAGAAAAGCGAAATCATACCGAAAGGTCAGCACCTCCAAAGCGCTTCCCCGAAGAGTTCCGAATTTAACGCCCAGAAAACTGAATCCCACCAAAAAGGAAAACAGTATCGCCGCGCTGGTCACCTTTACAGCTTTTTGATCCATACCCGCTCCCGCTTTCCGGCACATACGCAACAGTAAACCCCTTCCGCCAAAGAAAGCGTCCGAAACCCGCAGGGCACCGGATGCTCCAGGCGATCAACGATCCGCCCGTCCCGGATCAGATTGAACCGATGAAGACCGTAGGCGATGCCTTCGCCGATGTATTTGACAAAGGCTTCCTTTCTGGTCCACAGATCGAAGAAGGCCTCTTCCCCCCGGGCATCCACATACGCCGCTTCCTCCGGAGAAAAAAAA
>JBGYKY010000133.1:0-3284 GCA_041836105.1 Bacillota bacterium
CTCCCGCTCTCGTTCCGTGATACCGGGGTTGCGGATCCGCGTATATCCCGTCAGCACCAGCCCCGTGGCGTACCACGCGGTAACGATCAGTCCCTCGTAAGGCCATCGAAGGATGTGGAGCCCCAGAGGGGAATACAGCATCAGAAAAGCGCCCAGGCACAGAAGGATCACCAAAGACAGGGGCTTCCCCAGGGGGAAGCGATAGGGCCGCTCCAGCTCCGGCTCCCTTTTCCGGAGCGCCAGGAAAGCAATGGTTACCAGGAAATAGGAAATGACCGCTTCAAAGGAGCTGACATTGACCAGCCAGATCAGCGCCCGCTGGCCAAAGAGGGGCGCCAGGGTGCAGATCAGCCCCACCAGCAGAATCGCCGCATAGGGTGTTCGATATCGGCTGTGCAGTCCGCCAAAGACGGGCGGGATCATCCGAGCCCGGCCCATGGCAAAGAGCAATCGGGTAGCCGCCACCATAAAACCGTTCCAGCTGCTGAAAATCCCCAGAATTCCGCCAAAAATGATCATTTTTCCGAAAGCCGGCGAATGCATACAGTAGGAGATAGCATCCGCCACCGGCACCGAACCGGAGCTGCGGACCTCCACCGGCGCCGCAAAGGATGCCCCCAGGATAATCATGATATACCAGATAGAGCACAGTGCAATGGACAGGATCAGAAGTCTCCCGATCTGCCGGGGAGCGATGTTCATCTCCTCCGCAAACTGCGGAATGATGTCAAAACCGATAAGCATGGACGGCACGATGAGCAGCACCAGAAAAATGCCCTGGTTATCCGTAAAAAACGGGGCCATGTTTCGGATATCCCCGAAGGAAACGCTGGTATAGAAGAACAGGAACCCGCTGAGGATCATGCCGGAGGTGATAATGACCTGAAAGATGGTGGCCGGCCGGATTCCGAAAAGGTTGAGCAGCGTAATGCTCACCGCACCGGCGACGCCGATCCCTTCCCAGGGGAAATCCAGGGCCGGCAGCAGGTACTCCAATGCGGCAGAAAGGGCGATCCCCTCCCAGGCTGCCACGCCGATATAAGCGAAGGCAATGGTCCATCCCACGAAGGTGGCCGCATTCAAGCCTAACCCGCGATAGGCAAAGGCCACTTCTCCCCCCGCCACCGGCAGGGCGGCCGCCAGCTCGGCATACACATTGCCGATGAGAACGAAAATGACCGCGCCCAGAAAAAAAGCCAGCACCGATCCGGCCACGCCGCCGGTGGCGACCCAATGCCCGGACAGGGCCAACCACCCCCATCCGATGATAGTACCGATGGACAGGGCCAGTACATCGGTACGTCCCAGCACTCGCCGGAAGCTGTGTCTGTCCATTCTCTGCGCCATCCCGGTTCCCCCTGCTCGATGTGCCTGTGCTGCGCCGATTCATTTTTTGATGTCAAAAGCGCCCGAAGGCGGCCTTTCCCATCTATTGAAAGCGGATGTGCTTCCGCTGGATCTGTCCCCAGGATTGCTTTCCTTTGTTGTAACGCAGGGGAGCGGTCATCCGTACCCAGGCCGTAACGAACCGCAGGCAGGAAACCTCTAAGGCGCACAACGCCAAAGCCTTTACGGCATCTGAGGGTGAAATTTTCAGGTCCACCGTCTGTACCCGGGCAAAGAAGGCGGTGAGGGACAGGATTGCCGAATACACAATGTATATCAGGAAAAACAGAACCATGAAGGTGCCATCCAGAAACTGCAGGAGAAATGCCAGAAGCACCAGAAGAAGCCCCAGCATCTCAATATAAGGGGAGAATAGCTCGAAGACCAGGCAGTACAGGTAGGATACAAAGCTGAACAGGCCGTACTTCGGATTGGCCAGCACCTGAAGGTGCCGAAGCAGGCTCTGAAACAGTCCGATGTGCCAGCGGCGCCGCTGCTTGCATAGATCCCGCAGATTTTCCGGCACCTGGGTCCAGCAGATGGCGTCGGTGGCATATCGGATCCGGTAGGGGATCCGGTTTTCCCGGCAGTATACGTGCAGCCGCACCACCAGTTCCATATCCTCGCCCACGGTGGTCACATCGTATCCGCCGGCATTGATGACCATGCTTTTTCGAAAAAGGCCGAAAGCGCCGGAAATAATGATGCTTCCGTTAAACTGATCCAGCAGGATGCGGGAGGCCAGAAAGGCTCTTTCGTATTCCAGCGCCTGCATGCAGGCGATGATGTTCCTGGGAAGGCCGTAGCTCAGCACTCTTCCCCTCTCTATTTCCACTCCGTTACAGGGGCGGACCGCACCTCCCACCGCCACGACCCGGTCATCCTCCAGCACCGGACGCACAATCTTCTCCAGGGAATCCTGCTGCAGCACTGAATCAGCGTCCATACAAAGGAAGTAAGGGTATCGGGAGGCGTTGATCCCCATATTCAAAGCGTCTGCCTTCCCCGCGTTTTCCTTGCGGATCAGGGTAATGGGAACCTTATGGGCTCTGGTTTCGTAGACGGACAGCGCCGCCCGGCTTTTCACCCGCTGCTGGATAGGCCGGGTCACCGGCATCATTTGAAAGGCTTCCTGCACGATGCGGGCGGTATCGTCGGTAGAGCCGTCGTCCACCACGATAATCTCGTACAGCCTGTAATCCAGCGCCAGGAGGGATTGAATGGTGGCTTCGATAGTGATCCCCTCGTTATAGGCCGGCACCAGAATGGACACCGGAAGGTAATAATTGCTCTCCAGCTCATTCTTCATCCGGCTTTTCCGCTTGGCCCCATTCAGTGTGACAGAGCCCACTACCACGGATAAAAACAGAAAGCTGGCATAGCAGGTTATATAAAAAATGAAAAAGATATTCCCCGCGCCGAAAAACAGCTGTATAGCTTCTCTCATTCCACTTCCTCCTGTTTTCCCCACACCGGCCATCCGTTCGGGATTTCCTGCTCTTCCCGCAGGCGGCGGGCCGTGAGATGATAAAGCAGCATTTCTTTGGCATAATCGTCCTCGCCGACGAGGATGCTTTGCAGCTGCCGATCCTGAAGTGCCTGCGTCTCCAGGCTGGCAGCTGCATTGGCGCGGATATGCCAGTTGGTGCTGGTGAGCGCTTCTGTCAGCGCCAGGGTCACCTCTTCTCCCGGATATGCTTTCAGGCTGGAGGCGCTGACCGCGGAGTACTCCCAATCCTGCTGCTCCGCTCCCCGCAGGAATGCCATCAGGGGATCCCTGGCCGGCGCATAGGGATATTTCCCGAAGTATCGGACGGCGGCCAGGCGAAGCTCCTTCCCCCGATCCGGGTCTGTCATCAGGCGCAGCATCCGCGACCTGTACCCGGAAACCCGGTGGC
>JBGYKY010000134.1:0-6162 GCA_041836105.1 Bacillota bacterium
CAATACCACCATGGCGGCCCAGAGTCCCTGCTTCTGCATGGGTCGGGGCACTGCAGACAGGGAATATTCCGTGTCGCGGTTGTCGTTTGTTGCTTGCCGAAGAGACATGATTGCACTCCTTTCACTCCTTGATCCGACGATAGCGTTTCACCGTCCTTTGTCCCGGAATCTTTGCGATTTCCGGGGCTTTTTCAAAGAACCTCCGCGAAAATGTAATTGATTACATTTTCATCCCCATCCTACACCACGGGGAAACGAATGTCAATGATTTCCTGAAAAGAGAATCGCCGGAGCACGAAAGCCGGGAGCCCGCACGTTCCACAGTTCGGCCGCAGCCCCGGGGAAAAAAACGGAGGCCGGGAATCCGGCCTCCGGAGAGACGCAAAGGCTTTGCCGCCGATCGCAGGGGCCGCAGCCCCTTTGGCATCAGCCGAAGTACAGGTTGGTGGTCACGTATTCCGGATCGCAGGTAGCATCCAGGCCCAGCGACCGAAGGGTCTGCTCGTCCCGGTCGCTGAGGATCGCCGTGCAGTGCGCCCGACATCCCTTGAGGCGAACCAGCTGATCCAGCGCCGCCTGAGCGGAGGGGTTGGTCCCGGCAGAAATGGTCAGAGCGCTGAGGACCTCCTCGCAGTTGAGGCTGGAGCGATCCTGCTGTAAAATGTCCTTTTTCAGGTGCTGGATATCCCCCAGCACCGAGGGAGAAATCAGATGAATCTCATCGGACTGCCCCGAAAGCTTTTTGATCGCGTTCAGAATGGCAGCGGCGGCGGCTACCATGCGCCTGGAGCTCCGGCCGGTCACGAAGGTCCCGTCGGGCATCTCAATGGCCATGACGACCACGTTCTCATACCGGGCGTCGCAGTTCCGCTTATATTCGGCGTATTCTCTGGCCGGCCGGACCACCCGCCGGTCTTCTACCGTAACCCCCATGTCGTCCATCAGCAGCTTGGAACGGTTCAGGGAATCGCTGTCGATCTTGCCCTTTTTATAGTCGGTCTCCGCAATGATGTACCGGCGGATAATCTCCTGGATGGCCGCCTCCCGAACCACCTGATCGTCAATGATCCCGTACCCGGCCCGGTTGACGCCCATGTCCGTGGGAGACCGGTATTCGGATTCTTTGCCGGTGATTTTTTCGATGATCCGCTTGACCACCGGGAACACTTCCAGATCTCGATTATAGTTGACCGCCTTTTGGCCGTAGGCCTCCAGGTGGAAGGAGTCGATCATATTAACGTCCTTCAGGTCTGCCGTAGCGGCTTCGTAGGCTACGTTGACCGGATGGGCCAGAGGCAGGTTCCAGATCGGAAAGGTTTCAAATTTGGCGTAGCGGACTTTCTTACCCCGCCGGTAGTCGTGGTACAGCTGGGACAAGCAGGTAGCCAGCTTACCGGAGCCGCCTCCGGGCCCGGTCACCACCACCAGGGGGCGGGTCACCTCGATATACGGGTTGGCGCCGTAGCCCTCATCGCTGACGATCATGTCCACATCGGTGGGATACCCCTTGGTAAAGCCGTGCTTATAGGTCTTGATGCCCCGCCGGTTCAGCTTGTTGATGAACATGTTCACCGCCGGCTGCTCTTCGTATCGGGTCACCACCACGCTGTTGATCAGCAGGTCGTATTTTCGAAAGGCATCGATGAGACGCAATACCTCTAGGTCGTAGGTTATGCCGAAATCCTGACGGGTTTTATTGGTGGTGATGTCTCCCGCATAAATGCAGAGAATGATTTCAGCCTGATCCTTCAGCTTCTGAAGCAGTTCAATCTTCGCGTTTTCATCGAAGCCCGGAAGAACCCTTGCCGCGTGCTTATCGTGGACCAGCTTACCGCCGAACTCCAGATACAATCTTTCGCTGTCGCCGGCCTCGATCCGCTCCAGAATGTGGCGGGACTGCTCCTCGATGTACGTTTCTGCGCTGAATCCGATCTTTCCCATCGTCTCACCTTCCTCTCCCATGAAAGAAACAACCCGTTCATTATACCAAACGGCCATGGAAGAATCAACGGACCGATGGGAATTTGCTGCATGAATTTGCGACGATGTGCGAGGACCCCGCCGGAGCGGCCCCGCTGCGGCTTATTTTCCAAGTCACCCTATTTCAACAGTTCCAGGGCCTTTTCCATCTGCAGGTCCGCCGTGCCGTACACGTACCGGTGACAGGCCAGAGACAGCCGGTCCCGGGTCGTAAGATCCAACACGCCGTAGGCATACAGCCCCTCGCTTCGCTGAAATTTTTTCACCGCTTCCACCGTATCGCCATCCATCAGCCCGGAGGGGGTCGCCCGGTAGCCCATCAGCGCCAGCCGCTGCTGAGCTCCGTAAACGTTGAGGCCGGTGGCTCCGGGGCCGTATTTCACGGCCTCCGACATGGGGGCTACGGCCTCGTAAAGCGCCTCCGTTTCCGCCCCCTTGCCTTCGTAGCGATCGGCCATGTGATCGGGGACGATGCCCTGCCCATGGATCACGCGCCCCAGCGGGGTGGTGAAATAGTATGCGGAATATTTGACCTGATGACCGGTGTTCACCACCTCGACGGTCTGAGCGATGCCCTTTCCGAAGGTAGTCTTTCCTACCAGGACAGCTTTTTTGTGGTCCTGCAGCGCACCGGCCAGAATTTCCGAGGCGCTAGCAGTGTTTTCATTGACCAGTACCACGGTGGGCAGATTGTAATTGGCGCTGACGGTAGCCCGCATCACTTCCTTTTCCTGCCCCTGCTGACTCAATCTGACGATGATCCCCTGCCGGATCATGGTGTTGGCCACATCAAAGGCGCTGCCTACCAGTCCGCCGCCGTTGTTGCGCAGGTCGATGATGATCCTGTCGGCCCCCTGGCCGATCAGCTCTCGCAAAGCAACCTCAAATTCGCTGCCCGTATCGTTGTCGAAGGAGGTGATTCGGATAACGCCGATGTTCCCCTGAAGCAATTCGCGGGACACGCTGGCCAGCTTCACCATTTCCCGGATGACGGAAAAGCTCTTTTCCTCGCTTCCCCGCCTTACCTTGATCGCGACGACGGTGGAAACCGGCCCCCGAAGCAGCTTTCGGATCTTTTCCAGGGACATCCCGGCTACGGGGATATCTCCCACCTGAACGACAATATCCCCCGCTCGGATCCCCGCTTTTTCCGCAGGCCCCGACAAAACGGTGGAAACGACCCGGGCGCCCAGGGGATCCTCCTCCATGGTGATGCCCACGCCGGAAAATTCTCCGTTGACCATCTCCACAAAGCTGTTCCCTTCTTCGTCGGAAAGATAATAGACGGTGTAAGGGTCTCCCAGGGCCTGGGTCGCTCCTGAAAAGGCGCCGTCGATCATCTTCTGGTAATCCACCGTATCCTTATAGTTTTTTTTCAGGCCCTGGATGTATCGGGCCAGCATCTCCATCTGCTGCTCCAGCTCCCTGTCGGTGGTGACGGCAGCGGTAGCGGCGGCGGGCGGGATGTCACTCGTTTCAACAGAGGCGCCGTAGACCACCATGCCGCTTCCTCCCAGCAGGCGGTAGGCGCCCATGGTCACGAAGGAAAACGAGGTGATCACCATGGCAATAATGATGACGATGGCGATCAGCCTGGCAGTTTTTTTGTTCATTGATTTTCCTCCCCGCAGTCCTAATGCACCCCCGGCTCCCGGGGCGCCGCCTCCGCCGGAACGGGCGGCAGAATTTCAATATTCAGCAGGCTCCGTCCCTGGCTTAGGCCCTTCAGGCTGATGTGATAGTCGATGTCTACCGCGCCGTTTCCGTCTCCGGAAAGAGTGCTGCGGATGTCGTTGGTCAACAGCTCCATCTCAAAGGAGCCGAACGGGGTTTCATAAAGGCCCTCGGTTCGCTTGCCCTTTTGGAATTCCATCACGGTATCGGCGCCGACCTCCCGGCCAAAGCGCTTCATACGGACGCTGCCCGGCCCTACCCGCAGGCTGGTCTTGCAGCCGGGCATTCCGGAAAGCTCGCTTTCATCGTAGACGATATACATGGCGCCGCCCCGCTCGAAGAACTTGCCCTCCGTGACAAATTCCATCTGATCCTCTTCTTCCTGGCCCACCAGGGACTTACCGATGATTCTGAGTATAATATCTTTCATATCCTAAGTTCACGATCCTTTCCAGCAGCTCCGGATACGCCAGGCCAGCCGCTTCCCACAGCCGGGGAAACATACTGAACGGAGTGAATCCGGGGATGGTATTGACTTCATTGATGTACAGGCGGCCCGTCTCCCGGTCTTCAAAAAAGTCCACCCGGGCAAACCCTGCGCCGTCAATGGCCTCATAAGCCCGGGACGCCAAGCGCCGAAGCTCCTCCGAGCGCGCCGGAGAAATGTCCGCCGGGATGCACAGCCGGGATCTTCCCTCGTCCAGATATTTGGCCCGATAGTCATAAAATTCCTGGGACGGGAGGATTTCTCCTATGACAGATACCCGATTCTCCCAATTTCCAATCACTCCGGCCTCGTATTCCCGGCAAGGGATCGCGGCCTCCACCAGAAGCCGCCGGTCGTATTTCCGGGCCAGCTTCAGGGCCTCCTCCAGCTCCTGTCGGTTCCCGGCCTTGCTGATCCCTACGCTGGACCCCATGTTAGCCGGTTTGACAAAGACCGGGTAGCCCAGCGTCTCTTCTATCCGTACCAGCTCCCTCTCCGGATGGTGCGCCAGCCGTTCTGCCGTCAGCCAAACGTAGGGGCAGACCGGCAGATCCGCCTGCCGGAAGATCTGCTTGGAAGCGATTTTGTCCATGGCCAGTGCCGAAGCCAGCACGCCGCAGCCGCAGTAGGGGATGTCCAGCATCTCCAGCAGCCCCTGCAGGGTGCCGTCCTCTCCGCAGGGGCCGTGCAGCACGGGCAGTACCACGTCTGCCGTCTGCCGGAGGCTGCCGATATCAAAGGCGCGGCTATCCTCTTCCCATTCGCCGTTTTCGATTTGCTCGGGCGCGCCTTCAAAAATCCGCCACGCTCCCTGACGGGTAATCCCAATGGTCACCAGCCGATACGGGCTTTTTTCCAGCGCCCGGATCACCGAGGCGGCGGACAGCAGGGAAATCTCGTGTTCATCGGATCTGCCTCCGAACAGCACGGCCAGCCTCTCCTCTCCCGGCGCTTCGCCGGGCGCGCGGCTCCTCCTCTTCATGCCGGCCATGCCGGTCATATCGGTTTCATCGGTCATCTCAGACCCTCCAATAGCTTTGTCAAATCTTCGTAATCAAAATGATAGCGGCTGGTACAAAACTGGCAGACCAGCTCTGCCTCTCCGTCCTCCTCCAGGATCGCCTCCAGCTCCGAAATCCCCAGCGTCATAAGCGTCTGCTCCAGCCGCTGACGGGAGCAGTCGCACTCCCATTCCACCTCCCGGTATTCCAGGGCATCGACCCGGTATTCCTCCGCCATGCCTGCAAAAATGCGATGGAGCACGTTTTCCGTCAATGCCTCCTCCGATTGCCCGGGATCTGCCAGCATCGCCTCTTCGATGATGGCGGTCAGCGGCGGCATGGTCGCCAGCATCTCCTCCAGCGCGTTTACCGCTTCCTCCCGAAAGCCGGGCAGCATATAGAGGATCATGCCTCCGGCCGCCAGCACCCGGTGATCCCGACCTACCTTGACGCCCAGCGCAACCGAAGCGTTCTGCTGCTCAGAAATGTACAGGTATGCGGTCAGATCATCAGCAATTTCACCGGTGGTCAGCGCGATCCTCCCCACATAAGGCTCCCGGAGGCCCATATCCTTCATAACCGTCAGCTCTGCGATGCCCAAAGACCCGCCCACGTCCAGCTTGCCCGTTTCGGTCAAGGGCAGGTCCACCCGAGGGTTGGCAACATACCCCTTGACCCGTCCGTCTCCCCGGGCGGTAGCCAGGATCTGGAGTGCCGGACCGTCGCCCTTGAAGTGGAGGGTCAGCTTCTCCCGGGGGTTCTTCAGCTGAAGCCCCATTAATCCTGCGCCGGTCAATGCCCTGCCCAGTCCGGCGGTGGCCAGAGGGGTGGTGTCGTGAATCTGCCGGGCCGCCTCCACCATTGCCGTGGTGACGGCCAGGCAGACCCGGAAAGAGCCGCTTTTATCCAGACCGATTAATGCATTCGCCATTCTGCGTTTCTCCTTTTGCGGCAGTGTGGATCAGGTCGGTGAGCCGGGCCCTCAGCCGGGACAGGAATTCCACTGCGTCCTCCTCCCGC
>JBGYKY010000135.1:0-8218 GCA_041836105.1 Bacillota bacterium
AACGATAGGGCCGGCCACCAGCTGCGGAAAAAAGGAAATATACAGTCCTACATCCAACGGGTTCCGCTGAGGCATCCCCTTGCCCCTGTATACATCAATGACATAGGAGATGGCCTGAAAAGTAAAGAAGGAAATGCCGATGGGCAGCACGATCGTGGGGACGGCCAAGGAGGTTCCTGCAAGCCGGTTGAAGCTTTCCAATCCAAACATCAGGTACTTAAATACAAACAGGATCCCCAGGTTGACCGCCAGCATCCCGGCCACCACCCCCCGGGCCTTTCCCTTGTGATCCCTGAGCCGGTAGATCAGCAATCCGAACACCCAGTTGATGAGAACAGACGCCATCATGACCAGGACGAACCGCGGCTCACCCCAGGCATAGAACCCCAGGCTGGCTATCAGCAAAAAAATATTCTGCGCCTTCCGGCTAAAGCGGAAAACGCTGTAGTACAGGAACAGCACTACCGGAAGGAATGCAAACAAAAATATCAGAGATGAAAACAGCATGCCGTCACTCGGGCCTCTCTTCAGATTTTGGGGCGGAGGGAGCTGCCCCGTCCGCCGCGGCGTCGGGCAGCGGGGCCCTTCCCTCCGCTAAAATATCGGTCAGCAGGGCCCGAATGATGTTGCCCGCATTTTCTAAAAATGCTTCCTTGGGCTGTTCTGCGCTCCGTCCATCGCTCCAGTACCTGCGGGTGTAGGCTTCCAGCAGCTCCCGGGGTGACATCTCCGGGCGGTACAGCTCCCGGAGGAACGCCCGCTTCTCCTCTGCCCCCTGCTGAAACAGGGACCAGTATTTTTCGATAAAATAGCCGGGGACTACTCCGTAATGGGGAGAAATCAGCACTCGTGCCGGATATCTCCGGCACTTTTCCAGGGAATCCATCGCATCCCGATAGCTCTTTAAAATAGGGGTGTGTATTCGAGAAGGAGATTCCAGGACACCGGTGCTTTCGCTGGTGAACAGAATCCCCGCCGGCTCTAAAGCGTAGCTCATGGAACAATCCGTGTGCCCCCTGGTAACCAGGGCACGGATCCTCTCCTCTCCCAGGGACAGGGTCTCATCGTCCTCCAGCACCCGATCCAGGCGCAGCCGGTCCATGGGCAGCGTCTCCGGGGCATGGCCCGCATACCTTTCCCAGGCAATCAGGCCCAATTCCTGCATCTTTTCTCGAGCTCCCGGGCTGGCAAACACCCGGGCGCAGTGGGCGGCTCCACAAACCGCCGCATCCGGCCACTCCTCCAGCAGCAGAGGCAGGGCGCCGATATGATCATAGTGGGTATGGCTTAGCAGGATATAATCCAAAGTCCTGCCCGTTTCTCCCAGACAGCTGCGGATATTCCGGATCAGCTGCCCGGCACAATACGCCATACCCGTATCCACCAGCGCCGTTTTGCTGCTCCCCGCAATGAGCAGGGCTTCACCGCCGGCGCCGGCCGTCACCCGGATCACCGGATCCGGCATGCGGCGCCGATCCTCCCCGGGGAAGTTTCTAAGCATCTCTACGCTGGGATCCTCTCCCGGGCCGGCAATCTTCGCGCTATCCATCTATGCACCCCTCGCCGGATTTCTCGTCTCCGGATCCTTCGTCTTCATCCTCTTCCTCCGCCAGCCCCGCCATCATGGATGCCAGCGAAATCCGGTATTCGTTGATTTCGTATGGTTGACAACCGTCAAAATCGTATTCGTATTCTCCCTCCTGAAGCTTTTCCGCCCGATAAGCGGCCATTGCCTCCAGCAGCGATGCCTGCCGGCTCTGGCCGTCCCGCCTGCTGATGAGTATGACTGCTTCCTCCCGGGTCAGCCATTCCCGGAGTCGATGGAGCTCCTCGCTAAAGACGGCCAGATCCCCGGGATCCTTTTCCTCCCGGCCAGCCAGGGCTTCCGCCAAACCCAAAAGCAGCAGCTTTACCGAGGACAGGAAGGTGTAGACCTCCGCCGCCGTCTCAGAAGGGAGCCCCTCCAGCAGCTCCTCCAGGTAGGTCTCCAGCAGCTCTCCCAGAGCGGCCATATCCGCCTGCGCCAGCAGCTGATACAGATCCTCCGGCGCAAGCTCTTCCGATGCTTCCATCAGGGGGACCAAATCTTCAAAGTAATGAAATTCCGCCGCTTCCTCGATTTCCAAAAGCGCCAGCACATCCTCCAGACTCATGCTACCTGCTCTCCTTCCTCACCTCTTCCAGGTCAAAATTCTTAAATCTGACCTTGACCGGCTCCTCCCTGAAGATGGCGTCGATCATGTTAAGAAAGTTTTCCGACAGGTCGCTGGCGTAAAAGGTGTTTCCTCCGTTGGGACAGCCGGCCAGCCGGTTTTGTTCCCGCAGGGTTTGCGCCAGGGTTTCCACCACGATCTCCGACGGGTCGATGACGGACAGTCCGGGGTACAGCCGCTGCAGGTTGGCCCGGATCATTGGATAATGGGTGCAGCCCAGTACCAAGGTATCGATGGCATGCCTGCCGACAAAATCATCCAGATAGTATCGGATGGTCAGATCCATGATCTCGTTGTCGATGATCCCCTCTTCAATGAGGGGGACAAAGGCAGGGCAGGCCTTGGAGAACACCTGCAGCTCCGGATTGACCGAGCGGATTTCCCGCTCGTAGACCCCGCTTCGAACGGTGACCTTCGTGCCGATGACTCCGATCCGGCTTCCTACGCCGGCCGCTTCCGCCGTAGCCCGGGCCGCCGGCTCGATAATTCCGGTAAAGGACAGATCCGGATATCGGCTTCTCAACTCCTCCAGGCTGGTAGCGCTTACGGTATTACAGGCAATGACAATGTGCTTGACCCCTTTATGAACCAGAAAATCTGCGATTTCCAAAGAAAAACTCCGGATCGTGGAAACGGCCTTGGAGCCGTACGGCGTTCTGGCCGTATCCCCGAAATAAATCACCCTCTCCAGGGGAAGGCTCTTCATCAGGTGGGGAATGCAGGTCAGTCCTCCCAATCCGGAATCGAAAAAACCGATGGGGCTGTTGTTCATGCGTTCTCTTTCCTTTCAGATTGTGCTATAATAAATTATTGCACTTTACCATTATAGTACAAAGAGGGCAGAAATAGAATAGATATTTGCCGATCAGGAGGAAAAAAATGACCCCGGGAAAGAATAAAACCAGACAGGAAATCGATCCTCGTTATCAATGGAACATCCAGGCCATGTATCCGGTGGAAAGCCTTTGGGAAAAGGATTTTGAACAGGTAACCGGATGGATCGCCGATTATCCCTC
Organism: Bacillota bacterium; assembly: GCA_041836105.1. Classification (GTDB taxonomy): domain Bacteria; phylum Bacillota; class Clostridia; order Peptostreptococcales; family Anaerovoracaceae; genus UBA5559. Next base: position 3,230 of record JBGYKY010000135.1, read on the forward strand.
CCGGGCCGGCACTCTGAGCCGGAGCGGTCGGTCCCTGCTGGAGGCCTTTCAAAAGAAGGATGAGCTTTGGCAGAGGCTGGAGCGGATGTTTGTTTACGCCAGGATGCGAAGGGATGAAGATAATCGGGTAGCCAAATACCAAGAAATGAGCGACCGGTGCGGTTCCCTGGCTGCCAGGGCCGCTTCTGCCCTTTCCTTCTTCACCCCGGAGCTGCTGCAGCTTTCTCCGGAGCAGCTGGAGGATTTTTACCGCCAGTGCCCGGAGCTGGAGGTTTACCGCTTTGCCATGGAAAGCGCTTTCCGTGAAAAAGCCCACATCCTCACACCGCCGGAGGAAAACATCATGGCCCAGTACAGCGAAATCACCCGGGCTACCAACGATGCCTTCGGCATGCTCAACAATGCCGATATGCGGTTTGGGGAGATTACCGACGAGGAGGGCCATCGGGTAGAGTTGACCCACGGCCGGTTCATCGGCTTTATGGAAAGCCGGGATCGGCGCGTCCGCAAGGAGGCCTTTGAAGCCATGTACGCTCCTTATGAGGCCCAGATCAACACGCTGGCTTCCCTGTACAACTACAACACGAAAACCGACGCGGTCCAGGCCCGGCTCCGAAAATACCCCTCCTCGCTGGAAGCCGCTTTGTCAAGCGACAATATTCCCCCGGAGGTTTACGACAATTTAGTGGATACGGTAAACCGCAACCTGGATTCCCTCTACCGGTATGTCTCCCTCAGGAAAAAGCTGCTGAGACTGGAGGAGCTTCACCTGTACGATATCTACGTCCCGCTCTTTGAAGTGCCCCAAAAGACCGTTTCCTATCCGGAGGGCGTCGCCCTGATGAAGAAGGGGCTGGCAGTGCTGGGCCCCGACTACCTGACCCGGATGGAAGAGGGCATTGCCCAGGGATGGGTGGATGTTTACGAAAACGAAGGGAAAACCAGCGGCGCCTACAGCTTCGGCAGCTACGACAGCATGCCCTATATCCTGATGAACTACAGCGGTAAGCTGAAGGACGTCTTTACGCTGGTGCACGAAATGGGCCATTCCATGCACTCCCTCTATACCCGGGAGACCCAGCCCTTCATCTACGGCGGCCACTCCATCTTTACCGCCGAGGTGGCCTCCACTGTCAACGAATCCCTGCTGATGCACCAGCTCATCGAGGAGGAAACAGATCCTCAGATGAAGCGCTACCTGCTGAACCTGCACATCGAGGAGTTCCGTTCCACCGTGTTCCGCCAGACCATGTTTGCGGAATTTGAGCGGCTGACTCATCGGGCGGCCGAACAGGGGGAAGCCCTGACGGCAGATTTTCTCTGCCGGGAATACCTGTCGCTGGTTCAGAAATACTTTGGCCCTGAGGTGGTGATGGACGATCAGATCCGGGCGGAGTGGTCCCGGATCCCCCACTTTTATAACGCTTTTTACGTGTACAAGTACGCCACCGGCTTCTCCGCTGCTACCGCCATCTCCCGAAAGCTGATCCGGGAGGGGGATCCGGCCCGGGATGCCTATCTGCAATTCCTTCGCTCCGGCGAAAGCAACTACCCCATCGAGCTGTTGAAAATTGCCGGGGTCGATATGAGCCGTCCGGAGCCCGTCAACGATGCCATGAAGCTGTTTGCCGATCTGGTCGATCAGCTGGAAGCCATGCTATAGGGACAGAGCCATGAAGGATCGCACCATCTGCATTCTAAACAACGATAACCTGATCTCCCAGGAAATCGCCGACATCCTCAAGGCAAAGCTGACCCGGAGCGGCTTCAAGGTTTCCTGCGGCTTTCGACAGGATGCCGAGCTGATCGTCTGCATCGGTGGAGACGGCTCCTTTCTGCGAGCCGTCCATCAGCTCAGCTTTCCCGATGCGCCCTTTATCGGCATTCATACCGGCCATCTGGGATTCTTCCAGGAAATCCTTCCGGGCCAGCTGGACGATTTCATCTTCCATTACAAACAGGGGACCTATCACATCCAGCATCTATCCACGGTCATGGTATCCGGCCGGACCCGGGGAGGTGAAGAAATTTCCCACCGGGCATTGAACGAAATCATCGTCCGGGGAAACTACTCCTATTCGATTCATCTGAATATCTCCATTGGGGGCAGCTTTATCGAGCGGTTCAGCGGCGACGGCATCCTGGTGGCGACCTCGGCAGGCAGCACGGCCCATAATTATTCCCTGGGAGGCTCCATCGTGGACCCCAGGCTGAACCTGCTTCAGCTGACGCCGATCGCCCCCATGAATACCACGGCTTACCGCTCCTTTACCTCCAGCATTCTGCTGCCCACCGATTCCTCCCTGGGGATTATTCCGGAGTATGCCAGGGACGACCGCCTCAATATCCTGGTAGACGGTGAAGCCTTTTCCTATGGGGATATCAAAAGTCTCAGCATCAACCTGTCGGATCAGGCGGTTCGTTTGCTGCGTTTTGAATCCTATGATTTTTGGGCGAAGGTCAAAAGCAAGTTTCTGTAGCTTCCAGCGGAAAGGGATCCCATGACGACATTCAGATATCAGGTCCGCGAGGAAGATCAGGCAACGGGAAAAACCGTCAAGGAGCTTATCGCCACTCATTTTAAAATCTCCGGCCGCCTCAAAAAAAAGATCAAACGGGAAGGGCTCTTTTTCATTAGCAACCGCCCCGTGCTCAACTACTACCGGCCTCTGGCCGGTGAAATCCTCACCATTCAGCTGCCCGAGGAGGCCAGCGACTTCCCGCCGGAGGACATTCCCCTCGCCGTTTTGTACGAAGATCCCCATCTGCTGATCCTCAACAAGCAGCCGGGCATTGTGGTCCACCCCACCAACGGCAATCCGGAGCACACCCTGGCCAACGGCATTATGCAGTATATGCTCGTTTCGGGACAGCGATTCAAGATCCGCTTCATCAACCGGTTAGATATGGGCACCTCCGGGGTGATCCTGATCGGAAAAAATTCCCATGCCCAGGATCATATTACCCGACAGATGAAGGCCGGGACTGTGGAGAAGATATACATCGCCATTCTGCGCGGGATCCCGCCGCATCCGGAAGGGGTGGTGGATCTGCCCATCGGCCGTCCGGATCCGGAACAGCTTCAGCGAAGGGTGATGCCGGAAGGCGGCGCTCCGTCCGTTACCCGGTATCGGGTACTGGAAAAGCTGGGAAGCGGATACAGCTTGGTGCAGCTCCGGCTGGAAACCGGCAGAACCCATCAGATCCGCGTGCATATGGCCCACCTGGGGCACCCGGTACTGGGCGATTTCCTTTACGGCCGGGAGGAATCCGCGCTGATCGGCCGCCAGGCCCTTCACGCAGCATCCCTGGCCTTCGCCCATCCGGTCACCGGCGAGCCCATGAAAATAGCCGCTCCCCTTCCGTCTGACATAACGGAAGCGCTGGAGCGGCTGCGCAGGCAGAATGCTCTCGGGACCTGTTGAGGCAGAGCGGCTTCGACTTTTCCGTCCGTGCCCCTTCTCTGTTCAGCTCTTCTTCGCTTCTTTCAGGATCTCCGTAACCAGCTCTACGTCCGATCGGGTGGGGATATACTTGTCTCCCCTCTTCTGCCGGGTCTCCCGACCCTTTCCCGTGATCAGGATGACGCCGCCGTCGGCAGCGTCCCGGAGCGCGGTTCGAATGGCCTCCTCCCGATCTTCAATAATGAAGCACTGGCAGCCCTCCTCCTCCTCGGAAATATGCCGGGCAATCTCTTCACAAATCTTCAGCACCGGTTCCTCCCCCGCATCCTCTTCGGTAATATAGGCCTTATCTGCCATCCGTCCTGCGATGGAGCCCAGCTCCTTCCTGCGGGCCAGCGCTTTTTTGCCCGGGCACCCGAACACGATGGAAATCTCGCTGTCGGGGAAGTCCTTTTTCATCGCCTGAAACAGGGATTCAAAGCTCATTTTGTTATGGGCATAGTCCACCACGATCTGCAGATTGCGCCGGGGCTCCGCAAACACCTCCATCCGTCCGCTTACTCTGGCTTTTTTCAATCCCCTGGCCATACAGGCCGCGGGAATATCCAAGGCGTAGCCGATAGCGATGGCGGCCAGCGCATTGTAGATGTTAAAGTATCCCGGCATGGACAGGCGGATCCTCTGTCGGAAGCGGTCGCTGCAGGCAGTAAACTCCGTTCCCTGGCTTCCCGTCACAATATCCTCGGCGGTGATGTCCGCCGGATGCCGGATCCCGTAGGTAATCAGCGACGGTGCTCTCTGGGCCGCCGCCAGTACCTCCTCCCCATAGTCCGTGTCCCGGTTGACTATAGCGATGTCGCACTGGTCGAAAAGCCGCAGCTTAGCGGAAAAATAATCCTCAAAGCTATCGTGTTCAATGTCGCTGATATGATCCTCTCCGATGTTCAGGAAGCATCCTACGTCAAATCGGATCCCCATCACCCTGTCATACTTCAGCGCCTGACTGGAGACCTCCATGGTCAGCGCATCAATTCCTTTGGAAACAGCGTTGGAAAAGTGGCGGTGAAGCGTCAGCGGCTCCGGGGTGGTCAGGTGAGATTCCTCCCGGACGACACCATCGTAATTGTCGATTCCTGACAGGATGGCGCTGGCGGGTTTTTTTACGCTCTTCAGATATTCATCCAGGATATATCGGGTATAATAGGCGGTGGTGGATTTTCCCTTGGTCCCGGTAATGCCGACCAGCCGGAGCTTCTGCCAGGCGTGGCCGGAAAAGGCATCCCCCAGCAAAGGCATGGCTTTACGCACATCCTGAACCAGCAGAACCGCTGCCTGCTTTTCTGGAAGCTCATAGGCCTGCTGGCTCACGTAAGCTACCGCTCCCTGCGCCATGGCCTCCTGAAGGTAACGGGGAGAAAAATGGGCGCCCTTGCAGTCAAAAAGGCTCCCTGCTGACACCATCGCCGAATGATCCTGCACATCCATCAAGGGGGTATCCTCCGAAAGTCCCCGGGCGTCAAAAGCGGTCAGCAGCCCGTTTTTCTCCAGCAGTCCTTTGACCTGTCCCAGGGTCATGGGATGAGCC
>JBGYKY010000136.1:0-3640 GCA_041836105.1 Bacillota bacterium
CGGTTTTCATCCACCAGGGGAACGATGTCGCCGATGGTGCCGATGGCCACCAGGTCCAGCACGCTGGTCAGCAGGGATCTGGGCAGACCCTTTCGCTGCTGAATGGCCTGGGCCAGCTTAAAAGCCACGCCGCAGCCTGCCAGACCCTTAAAGGGGTACGGGCACCCCGGCTGCCTCGGGTTGATCATCAGGCAGCCGGGCAGGCGCTCTCCCACGGTGTGGTGGTCTGTGATCAGCATATCCATCCCCAGCTCCTCCGCCAGGGCCGCTTCCGCCACCGACACGCTGCCGCAATCCACCGTCACAATCATTTGGACGCCGGAATTCCGAAGCTTTCGGATCGCATCCGGGTTCAGGCCGTAGCCCTCATCAAACCGGGAGGGAATGTAGGCGCGGATCTGCGAAGGGTCCGGAGCCGCCTGCCTCAGAACCTGCATCAGAATAGCCGTCGAGGTCACGCCGTCGCAATCGTAATCGCCATAGATGCAGATCCGATGGCCTTCCTCCATTTTTTTCAACAGAAAAACCACTCCTGCCTCCATGTTCCGAAGCAGGAATGGATCGTAGGTCCTTTGAGGGGATTCGGACAGGAATTCCCTCAGCTCCTCTTCTCCGGTAACGCCTCGCTTTTCCAGGAGCTCCCGGAGGATGGCGTGGAGGTTTTCCATGAGCTACAGCCAATCCATGGGATTTTTATACTGCCCATTGACCCGAACCTCAAAGTGGAGATGCGGTCCGGTGGACATTCCGGTGGATGAAAACCGAACCCTGGTCAAGTATGGGCTGAAAGCGCTAAAAAGAACGGGGCGGGCGGGTCTTCAGGCCCTGGCCCGCAGTCTGGGCCTGAGCCTGGAGGACATCCGCTCGGAGACAGTGGCCTATCAGCTGGTGCCCCACATCAATGCAGCCGGCAGAATGGGCTCTCCTTATCGGGCACTGCAGCTGCTGACCGCCGGCAGCCGGCAGGAGCAGGAGGAAATGGCATCCGCCCTGGTGGAGGCTAACCGCCAGCGGAGGGCGGCCCAGGAGGAAGCGTACCGTCGTTGCTTGAGAGCTGCAGAGGAACGCCACGGAGAAGACCTTTTTATTATTCTTCGGGAGGAAGGTGTCCATGAAGGAATTGCCGGCATTGTAGCCGGCAAGCTGAAGGACCGGCTGAACCGGCCGGTGGTCCTGGTAACCGATAGCGGCGAAGAAAACGCATATCTGAAGGGCACCGGCAGAAGCATCGGACAGGTCAACCTGTACGAGGTGCTGAACCGGGGAAGGCACCTTTTTGAAAAATTCGGCGGCCACGCAGGGGCCTGCGGGTTCCTGATGAGGCAGGAAGGGCTGGAAGAGCTTCGTACGCTGGCGGCGTCGGCGATGGAACAGCGCTGGAGGGAGCAGCCGGACCTGTTTCAAAGGATCAGGGTTCCGGATGGGGTGCTTTCCGGCGGCGATGTGACCCTGGCGCTGGCGGAGGGACTGGAAGCCCTGGAGCCCTTTGGATTCGGGAATGAAAAGCCCAGCTTCCTGTTGACGGGAACCGTCCCCCGTCGGGTATCCCGCATGGGAGGGGACGGAAAGCATCTGCGGTTTCAGGCGGAGGGCGGTGACGGCAGCCGAGTCTCCTGCGTGCTCTTCGGCGAGGCGGATTGCTTTGAGGAGCGGCTCCGGGCGGAGGAGCCGGTGGAGCTGATGGGCTCTTTGGCCGTCAATCGATGGAACGGACGGACGTCTCTGCAGTTTATCGTCCGGGATATTGCGGAATGAGAAGCGCCCGGAGCGCCGGGAATAGCGATGGATAGCGGCACCCGCTGTGCCGATGGAGGAATCCCATGTTTACGATGTATAAGAGAAAGCTGGCAGGACTGCTGATCCTTTTCTTTGCCCTGGGCGCTCTGGCCGGCGGCGGCGCTCTTTTTGCCTATGAAAACAGCCGGGGCGGAGCGGTTCGGGTATCGGCGGGAGAATACGAGACCCTCCGGGCACTGGAAACGTCCTATCAGGATATTGAAAAGCTTAAGGCAAAGGTGGAGGAGCTGTCCCTGTACCCCGTTACCGAAGAGGAGCTGCTCACCGGCATGAAGCGCGGCCTGCTCAGCGGCGTGGGCGATCCCTATACCAATTATCTGACCAAGGAGGAATATGAATCCCTGCTGATCATGACCACCGGACAGCTTCAGGGCATCGGGGTCACCATTGTTTCCAACAATAATTTTGTCGAAGTGGTCAGCACCGTGAAGGAATCACCGGCCTACAGGGCAGGCATTAAAAGCGGAGACCTGATTATCAAGGTAGATGGCGTAGAATACGACGGATCACAGCTTCAGGAGGCCGCGGTGGCTCTGCGGGGAGAAACGGGCACTAAGGTCCGAGTCACCTACCTGCGAGGGGAAACGGTCCAGGAGGTGGAGATCGTCCGGGCCGACATCGAGCTGGAATCGGTTACCTGGAAAATGCTGAAAAACCAGATCGGCTACATTGATGTCAAAGCGTTTGAATCCAATACCGGGGCCGATTTCGAGGCTGCTCTGCGGGAATTGGAAATGAACGGCGCCCGAGGGCTGGTGATTGATCTCCGGGATAACGGCGGCGGCATAGTGGAAAGCGGCGTGCAGATTGCCGATCTGCTGCTGGATGAAGGGATCATTGCTTATACGGAGGATTATAAAAAGGAGCGCACCTACTACAAGTCTGTTCACGGAAAGACCAAGCTGCCCTATGTGCTGCTGGTCAATCAGGGAACCGCCAGCACCTCCGAGATCCTGGTGGCCGGTGTCAAGCACCATCAGGGCGGGGTCATTGTGGGAGAAAAAACCTATGGGAAGGGCGTCATCCAAACCGTTATCCAGGTGACAGAGTCCGATTACATGAGGATCACCATTATGGAGTATTTCTCCCCAGACGGGACGGCCATCCACGAAACCGGCATCGAGCCCGATGTCCCGGTAGCGATGGTGGAGGGAGATCCACGGGACTACCCGCTGGAAAAAGCTGTTGAGCTGCTGCGGCAATAGCCGGACGGCGGCAGAATACCGGGGCCGCCGCATCAATAGCAGATTGACCCAAGGGCAGAAGGATGGTATAATCATACTGTGAAGTGTTAAAGTGCCGGAAGGGGGCGAAGGGATGAGTTACGCGTCCAAGTTCAAAAAAGCTGATATTGACGAATTGTTCAGGGCCATCCTGACCCTCAGGGATGAAGAAGACTGCTACCGCTTTTTTGAGGACCTTTGCACGGTCAATGAGATCCATGCCTTCGCTCAAAGGCTGCAGGTAGCCGCGCTTCTTTCCGAGGGAAAAACCTACAGCGAGATCGAAGAGCTGACGAAGGCCAGCACGGCCACCATCAGCAGGATCAATAAGTGCTTGGTATATGGGGCAGAAGGATACCAACGAATTTTGGCGCGGCTGAAATAGCCTTTGTTTCGGACGCCCTGCAAGGCGTCTTTTCTTTGCGGTGAGGCGATGAAGGTATACTGGCATCAAAGGGATCCTGACCGTCCGCTTTCCAGCGATCAGGTGATTCGGAAGGCGCTGGCGGATTACGAGCGGACACCGGCTTCCGCCGATGTTTCGATTTTGCGGACGGCCAAGGGAAAGCCTTATTTTGATGGGCTGTCTGTGGAGTTTTCTCTGAGTCATTCCGGGGATC
>JBGYKY010000137.1:0-7345 GCA_041836105.1 Bacillota bacterium
GATGAACGAAGCCCCGAAATCAGACCAAAAGTCTGATGTCAGGCTTTCTATTCCATCAGTCGGACGCTTTTTTTGCATGACGTTTTAATTTTTACTCAAGCGGTTGTAAATCAGGCTGATGATGAAGCACAAAACACCGCCTGCCACAAAGAACAAGACTCTGATGATGGAATTTTCTCCGCTTAAATCCACCAGAATGAATTTTGCCACCATCAGCAGCGTAACGCCCAGTCCGAAATGTCTGAGCAGCTTGGCGCTGTAACGAAATCCCGCATAGATGGCACAAACCGCCAGAAGCAGGGCGGACACACTGTAAACAACGGAATCTATTTTGCGGCGGCTATCGGTATCATTTGGCTGGAGCCGGAGGCGGGGAGCGGGCCGGGCGGATCTGACGAAGAGGCGCAGCCTCTTTCAGGGCAGACCATCGTCATTACCGGAAGCCTGGAAGCCTTTGAAAACCGCAGCCTGCTGAAGCGGTGGATCGAGGATCGCGGAGGAAGGGTGGCAGACAGCGTAACGAGTAAAACTACCCGGCTGATCAACAATCAGCCTCAGTCAGAGTCGTCCAAGAACAAAAAGGCCCGGGCGCTGGGGATCCCTATTGTCAGCGAGGCGGAATTTTTAGCGGAGGTGCAACGTGCTGAAGATCGGTAAGCTGGATAACAGGTTGCTGGAGGAGCTGGTTTTTGATAAAATCACCTTTCGGCGCCCGGAGGTGCTGGTGCGCCCCGGCATCGGAGAGGATTGTGCCGTGGTGGATTTCGGAGAGGCCGAGTGCGTCATTTCCACCGATCCTATTACAGCGGCTATTCACGACATCGGCCGGCTGGCGGTTCACGTTACCTGCAATGACCTTGCCTCCAACGGCATCCAACCCCTGGGCATTATGCTGGCGGTGCTGTTGCCGCCGGGCACGACCCGGGAGGAGATCGAGCGCATGATGGATCAGGCGGGCGAAGCCTCCCGACAGCTGGGGGTGGAAATTATCGGCGGCCACACGGAGATCACTCCTGCCGTCAACGGGCCGGTCATCGTATCGACAGCTGTCGGGAGAGGGGCTCGCGGCCGATCCCAAAGCCCCCGTGAGATGGCGGAGGGAGACTACCTGCTGATGACGAAAACGGCTGGGCTTGAGGGCACCGGCATCCTGGCAAAGGATCGTCGGGAGCAGCTGGCAGATGTCCTGACCGAAGGGGAGATGATCGAGGCACAGGCGCTGCTGGATCAGGTCAGCGTTCTGAAGGAAGGCCTCCTGGCGGGGAGGCTCGGTACCCACGGCATGCACGACATCACCGAGGGCGGGCTGCTGGGCGCTGTCTGGGAGATGTGCCACCGAAGAGGGCTGGGTGCGGAGATTTGGAAGGGGGCGGTGCCCGTCCATCCGGCCACGGGGAAGGTCTGCCGTTATTTCGGTATCGACCCGTTGAAGCTGATTTCCAGCGGCTGTATGCTGATTGCAGCCGATGAGGAGCAAAAGGCTCGTCTGACGCAGGCATGCCGGGAGGAAGGAATCCTCCTTTCCGTCGTCGGGCGGGTGCTTTCGCCGGAGCAGGGGCTGTTTCTGGTCGACGGTCCCGGCGGAGGGGGAAGGGCAGAGATCCTTCCCCCGGAAGCGGATGACCTGTACAAGGCCCTTGACTTTCCGGGCTGAAACGCATATAATGACAGGGTGAAAATTGCCTTTTAGCAGCTTCGCCAGGCACGGTTTGGGTCCTGCGCAATAAGAATCTGCGAACCTTGTCAGGTCCGGAAGGAAGCAGCAATAAGCGGAAGCTCTTATGTGCCGCAGCTACGCCTTCTCCGGTGTCCGGGCGGAGCTGCTAAGGGGCAATTTTTTGAATGCTGAGAGAGGAACATCCATGTATCAGGCACTGTATCGGACCTATCGCCCGGATACCTTTGAAGGGCTGCTGGGCCAGGAACATATCGTCCGCATCTTAAAAAACCAGCTGGCAGCCGGAACGACCAGCCACGCGTACCTGTTTTCGGGAACCCGCGGTACGGGCAAGACCACGGTGGCGCGGATTCTGGCCAAGGGCCTGAACTGCATCAAGGAAGGAGAGCGGCCCTGCGGCGTTTGCCCCAGCTGCATCGCTATCCGGGAAGGGAAGTACCTGGATGTGATCGAGATTGATGCGGCCTCCAACAACGGCGTGGAGAACATCCGGGAGCTACGGGAGAGCGTCAAGTATCCGCCGGCGCTGGGGCCTAAAAAGGTCTATATCATCGATGAGGTTCACATGCTTTCTCCGGGCGCTTTCAACGCGCTGCTGAAGACCCTGGAGGAACCGCCGGAATACGTGGTCTTCGTGCTGGCGACCACAGAGCTGCAGAAGCTGCCGGCCACCATTCTCTCCCGCTGCCTGCGATTGGATTTCCGGAGGGTTCCGGAGCAGCAGCTTCGGGCAGGGATTCAGCGGATCTGTCGGGAAATGGACGTGGTCATGGCAGAGGAAGCCGCAGGCATCATTGCCGCCGCAGCGGACGGTTCTGCCCGCGACTGTCTGAGCCTGCTGGATCAGTGTATTGCCGCCGGCAGCAGAACGATAGAGTACAGGGATGTTCTGGACATATTGGGAACGCCGGGAACCGAAGCGTTTATTCAGTGGACGGATCATGTACTGCAGGGCGGCATCCCGGAAGCGCTCCGGATGCTGGACCGGCTTTTGGGGGAGGGGAAGGAGGTCCGTCAGCTGATGAAGGACTGGATCGCCCATTACCGAAATCTGATGCTGACCAAGTTTATGAAGGAGCCGGGGGGGATGCTGAACCTGTCCGGAGAGAACATTCAGCGGCTGCGGGAGCAGAGTCAGCGCATTGATATGAGCGAGATCAGCGAAGCCATCCTCAGGCTGTCTTCCGCCCTGCAGGAGGCCCGCTGGAGCACCCAGCCCAGGGTCCTGCTGGAAATGTGCATCGTCCTGATGGCGGGCGGCGCGGCCGCCGCTCCTCTCGCCCCGGCTTCAGACCCCGTTGCTGCCCGGATTCCCCCGCCGGCCCGGGAGGCATCGACGGCCGGGCCTGTATCAAGGACGGGAGAAGCTTTTCCCGGAGAGAAGCCTCCGGGAAAAGAGAGCCCTTCGGGTGAGGAGGCGTCTCACGGTGCAGCAGATCCTTCGGATTCAGAGGCGCTTCCGGATCCGGAGCTTCTCTGGCATCGGATCTTTGAAGACGGGGAGACCATGCAGGGCAGCTATAACCTGATTCGGACGGGAACTACCCTTCAGGAGATCCGGGCGCAGGAGTTTGTGGTCATGGCGGCATCGGAGATCAAAAGGCAGTTTGTGCTGGATAACAAAGCCGGGCTGGAAAGGCTTATGGAAAAGCATCTGGGGCGCTTTCGGACCCTCCGGTGCATCGTAGCCGGTGAAACGGCAGGGCCGGAGCCGGAGGCGATGCAGCCCGACGATCTGAAAGAGCGGAAGGCCCGGCTGGAAAACGCATTCAACATCCGGGTCGAGATCGAATAGAAGCCATAGGGAGCAGAACGGAAAGGATGGCAAAGGAAATGGGAAAAGGAATGAGAGCCGGAAAGAAGCCGGGCGGAGGCGGGCAGGCGTCGATGCAGAAGCAGATGCAGCAGGTTCAGGCCATGCAGCGCCGCATGGAGGAGCTACAGGAAGAAATCGGTAAGATGGAAGCGACGGCTACGGCAGGCGGCGGCGCCGTGTCGGTCACTGTCAGCGGGGAGAAGCTGATTACCGCCATTGCCATCAAGCCTGAGGTAGTAGATCCCGATGATGTGGAAATGCTGCAGGATCTGATTCTGGTGGCGGCCAACGAGGCCCTCCGACAGATGGAGGAAATTGCCAATAGCGAAATGAACAAGCTGACCGGCGGCTTTCAACTGCCCGGACTGATGGGATGAAATACTACGCCAAACCTCTGAGCAATCTGATTAATGAGTTGGCCAGGCTGCCGGGCATCGGGAGCAAATCAGCCCAGCGGCTGGCCTTTCATCTGATGGCAGCGCCGGAGCAGGAGGCCATGGGGCTCTCCCGGGCCATTGCGGAGGCTCGGGAAACCATGCGGACCTGTAGCCGGTGCGGCAACCTAACCGACCGGGAGCCCTGTATGATCTGCCAGGACGGAAGCCGGGATCGGCAGGTTATCTGCGTAGTGGAGAGCCCCAGAGACGTGGCCGCCATCGAAAGGATGAGGGAATACCGGGGACAGTACCATGTGCTTCACGGCGCCATTTCCCCCATGGATGGAGTGGGGCCGGAGGATATTAACCTGAAATCGCTGATCCAGCGCCTCCGGGAGGAGGATATCGAGGAACTGATCCTGGCAACCAATCCCACCATCGAAGGAGAGGCCACCGCCATGTACATTGCCAGGCTGATCAAGCCGGCAGGGATCCGGGTGTCCCGGATCGCCCATGGTGTGCCGGTGGGCGGAGATCTGGAGTATACGGACGAAATTACCCTTTCCAAAGCCATGGAAGGACGGCGGACTCTGTAAGACGCAGGCGCTGCGGCAGGTGGCGCAGGACTATTGACATTTGAAAGCAATGGTGGTACATTTAGCTTGTGCTACCCAGATGTTAAGTGTGCGAAGGATCTTAAACCACGCTCGGAGGCATCCGAGGGGAATTATTCAAACCATTATCCGCTATCGCACCATCATCATCATTCAAAACGAAAAAGCTGAGACGATTCGACACGAGGCAAGGGGCAGCCGCTTAATTCTGCAGTACATCCTAATCATCGCAGTATGTGAGAAACGAGGAGGCAGAATTATGTCAGAGGACAAACGTGCAGTCGGTCCGGCGGGGGGAGAGGCAACCCTCCAGCGGGACATCCGAGGCTGGCAGGTCGGGATGATAGCTCTCGGCGGAGTTATCGGTTCATGTTATTTCTTGGGAGTGGGCTGGACCATCAGCGTGATGGGACCTGCGGTGCTGTTGGCGTACGGACTGGTAGGGTTTATCGTCTACGGCCTGATGATCGCTTACGGCGAACTGCTGGTCAATCTGCCCCGTAAGGGTTCTTTTGTTGCATATACCAATGAGTTCCTCGGCGGGCCCATTTCCGTGGGCTTCGGTTGGGCCTTCTGGTTCAACTGGGTGGCCTATGTGCCTTCCGAGGCGATTGCTGTGTCCATTGTACTGAACTCCCTGATCCCGGGGAACATGTTCATGTACTCCATCGGCGCGCTGGCAGGAATTACCATCCTGAACTCGCTGCCGGTCAAAATGTTTGCGCGGGTGGAGTCCACCCTGGCTATGATCAAGGTGGTCGCCATCCTGATTTTTATCCTGCTGGCCTTCGGCATTTGGGTCGGCCTCTGGGGGGACAGCGGGTTCCTGGGAAGCCGCAATCTGATCACCGATCCCATGGCGGGGATCTTCGACAATCTGTTCCCCTTCGGCGGGCTGGTTATCATCACCCTGCTGGTTACGGTGCTGGTATCCTTCCAGGGGACGGAAATCGTTGGCCTGGCTGCATCTGAAGCCCGGGATCCGGACAAGGCGATCCCTCGGGCCTGTAAGAGCGTGACCTACCGTATAGTGGGTCTGTACCTGATCCCGATCCTGCTGGTCATCCTGCTGGTGCCCTACGGAGATGCGGATCTGGAAAACGGTTCCATCTTCGCCTATGCCCTGAGCGCCTATGGCCTGGACTGGGCAGCGGGCATCCTGTCCGCCGTGGTCATGATCGCCGCCTTCAGCTGCTCCAACGCGGGACTGTACGGGACGGTTCGCTGTCTGTACGGCCTGTCTGTAGAGGGATTGGCGCCCAAATTCCTGATGAAGCTGTCCAGCAAGGGAACGCCCCGGAGAGCAGTATTCTTCACCATTATTCCCATGTGGGCGGTGCTGATGCTGGGGTATTTTCTGCCGGATTCCCACTTCTATGCTTATCTGCTGACCATGTCCGGCTTTACCGGCACCCTGGCCTGGGTGGGGATTATCGGTTCGCAGATCGTGTTCCGCAGACGGCTGCGGCAGCGTGGGTATGATGTGACTCAGCTGAAGGCGCGCGTCAAGCATGCCTGGGTCCCCTGGTTTGCGATGATCGCTCAGCTGGTGGGACTGGGCGCCCTGGCCTTTGACGCGGAGATGGCTCCGGTGTTCCCCTTGGCCGTCGCGGCGGTGGTGGGGCCCATGATCGTATACGCCGTTTTGAAAAAAATGGGCAAAACCCGCAATATCGTAGCCCTGGACCCCACAGAAAAGACCTTTGACGAGGCGTTCCCGGATTTGAATCGAAAGGGCATCGGATCATAGCCTCATCCCTGGGAGGGCGCGGTCCCGCGCCGCTCCCTTTTCCCTTTTTCTTCCATTCCTGACGGGGAAGGCAAGACCGGACCGCATCTCCCCCGGGATTGCATGAATCGAATCACAACACGTTATTGCTCATCATATGCAAAAGGAGGAACAGGAATGAACGAGGTTGAAAACCGCAGTGCTGCCATGGATGTGGGGCAGCACGGGTTGAAGCAGCACGACATCAAGGTATCGACTGTAGTTTTCATGATTTTCTGTCTGGTAGCGGCGGGATGCTACGGCATCGAGGAAATGATCCCGTCTGCCGGTCCGGGACTGACCATTGTTATGCTGTGCGTGCTGCCCTTCGTGTGGGGGCTGCCCTTCGGTCTGGTCGCTGCAGAGCTGGGCTCTGTCAGACCTCAGGAGGGAGGATATTACAAGTGGGTGCAGGAAGCTCTGGGCGAATTCTGGGGATTCCAGGCGGGCTGGTGGAGAACCATCTCTATCTATATTGATAATACGGCCTATGTCATCCTGGCGGGCGGGTACATTGCCTCCCAATGGGATATGACCTGGGGAATGGAATTTTTGTTCAAGTTTATCATGATTTTTATTTTCGTATTTATCAATATCCGCGGCGTCAGAGATGTGGGGATCGTCAGCACCGTCCTGTCGATCCTGGTGATGGGCGCTTTTGCCATGGTAGCCGTCTGCGGCTTCCTCAACTGGGGCGCCGGAGCGGACATCAGCTTCCAGATGACCCCGGAGCCGGCAGAGAGTCTGACCGACTGGTTCTTCTACATCGCCGGCGGCATTTCCATCGGGATCTGGATGTACTCCGGATATGAATCCATGTCCACCATTGCCGGAGAGGTCGCCAATCCCCAGGTGATCCCCAAGGGGACACTGTTGACCATTCCGCTGATCATGGCGGTATACATCATCCCCACCATTGCCGGTCTGGGCTCGTTGGGGCAGTGGTCCGACTGGGCGCCGGACGGAGAAGGGGTCGGGTAGGGCGAGGTGGAGGCTCATTTCTGGGGCTCGGCTTTCGGGATTACTTTCATCGTGATTGCCGTTTGGGCGCAGTGGTCCATTTACAACACGTATTTTGCCTCCGGATCCCGC
>JBGYKY010000138.1:0-5010 GCA_041836105.1 Bacillota bacterium
AAGGATGCGCAGCCGTTCTCCTGCTATCATAATATCTCCATGGGGTTTGGTGAGTGATACGGGATTATTGTACATGAAAAAAGGGGAGCGGAAGAATTATCAAACGATTCGATGAATAAAGGCGCGAATAATAAACGAAATGTTGATGGAATAAGATGGAATTTGAATGGATTGCTGGAATAAATAAAAAAGGATGTGCACATGCAGACAGGAAAGGAAAAAATGAAAAGGAACCTGACCGAGCAGACTCTGCCGGAGCTGGAAGAGCTTTTGGCCTCCATGGGGGAGCCCAGATTCCGGGCAGCGCAGATCTATCGGTGGATCCATCGGGGCGTCCAGCGCTTTGATGAAATGAGCGATCTGCCCCGGGCCCTTCGGGAACGGCTGGAAAAGGAGGCCAGCGTCAGCTCGCTGACCCTGCTGAAGGTCCTGACTTCCGCGCGGGACGGCACGCGGAAATTTCTCTTCGGCCTGGAAGGCGGCGGTTCCGTTGAAACGGTTCTGATGGCGTATCGTCACGGCCATTCCGTTTGCATTTCTTCCCAGGCCGGCTGCCGAATGGGGTGTGCTTTCTGTGCTTCGGGGATCCTGGGACTGAGGCGGGATCTGACCGCCGGAGAAATGCTGGAGCAGGTGCTGCAGGCTGGCAGGAGTGCAGAAAAAAGGGTCAGTCATGTGGTGGTGATGGGGACGGGAGAGCCCTTTGACAATTATGACAGCCTCAGTCGGTTCCTTAGGAGGCTTCACGATCCGCAGGGGCTGAACATGAGCTATCGCAGCATAACCGTGTCCACCTGCGGCCTGGTGCCCGTGATTGCCCGGTTCGCCGGAGATTTTCCCCAGGTGAATCTGGCCGTTTCACTCCATGCGCCGGAGGATGAGCTCCGGTCCCGGATTTTACCGGTGAATCGGAGCTATCCCATCGGTGCGCTGCTGGAGGCCTGCCGGGATTACAGCCGCAGGACGGGGCGTCGGGTTACTTTTGAATACGCGTTGATCCGGGGCATCAATGACAGCCCGGATCATGCGGATCGCCTGCTTCGCCTGCTTCGGGGGAGTCTCAGCCACGTGAACCTGATCGCGCTGAATCCGGTGCGGGAAACCGGGATGGAGGGAACGGCGCGGAAGGAGGCAGAGCGTTTCCGGGAGCGGCTGGAAAAGGGCGGCGTCCCCGCGACTCTCCGGCGGGAGTTGGGAAGCGATATTGCCGCTGCCTGCGGCCAGCTGCGGCTGGGAGAGGAAGCGCCGGGAAGCGGATTTGCATAAAAATTTCCCCGTCGGGTTTCTTTTCGGGTGTTGAAGGGACAGGGGGGATGGTGTATAATCAAAACAAGGACATCACCCTGGCCGGCAGTACCGGCAGTGAAAAAAGGAGGGGCTGCCATGGTTAAACTGGTAGTGGGTACCAAGGGTACCGGCAAGACGAAACGAATGATCGAAATGGCAAATCAACGGGCGGAAACCAGCAAGGGGAGCCTGATTTTTATTAACAAGGACCATAGGCTCATGTATGATTTGAGCCACAATATCCGTTTTATCACCATGGATGACTATGAGGACATCACCAACAGCGACGAGTATATCGGCTTCCTTTACGGCATTATCAGCTCCGACCACGATATTGAACTGATTTTCATCGACAGCCTGCTGAAGCATGCGGATATCAACGGAGAGGATGTGCCGGAATTTCTGGATCGGCTGCGAAATATCGCCGAAAAATATGAGAAGGAATTTATCGTTTCCATTTCCATGGAGAGGAATGCCCTGGAGCAGATGGATCTGGACCGGATTGAAATCCTGTAGCCCGGGCACTCTCCGGGCGGCAGAGCAGAGGCCCGGCAGGCGCCGGCCGCAGGAGCCGTCGGCGAGAGCGGGTCTATTGGAGCCGGAAGCGGGGCAATAACGGACAAAACAAGCGACGGTGACGAGTCACCGTCGTTTTTAAAGGGTGAATATGAGCAGGAAGGTTTGGGTATATGTTCTACTGACGGCGCTGCTCTTCGGGACCATGGAAGTGGCTTTGAAGGTAGCGGGAAGCGAGATGGATTCGCTGCAGCTGACGTTTCTTCGCTTTCTTATCGGCGGGATCTTTTTGGCGCCCTTTGCCTGTCAGGAGCGAAAACAGGCAAAGCTTCCCCTGACAGGGGGTGATTTCCTCTGGATGCTGCTACTGGGGATTCTGTGCATTCCTGTAAGCATGCTGGCTTTTCAGATGGGCGTCATGCTGTCCAACGCTGCCACGGCGGCGGTCTTGATGAGCGTCAACCCCCTGTTTACGATTGTTTTTGCTGCGCTGATCCTCCGGGAACGGCTCACGGGGAGAAAAGCGCTGGCTTTAGTCCTCGGCATGGCGGGAATCTTTTTGATGATACGCCCCTGGGATATGCAGGAGGGGAATACGGCGGCGGGCGCGGCCCTGATGATGCTGGCGGGCGCCACTTTTGGCCTGTACACCGTTATTGGGAAAATACGCCTCCGGCGCATCGGCCTGGTGACCCAGACCAGCATCAGCTTCTGCCTGGGCTCTCTGGTGCTTCTGGCAGTCATGGCAGTCATGCGGCGTCCGGTGGCGAACGGCGTGGCGGAAAACTGGCTGCTGGTGTTGTATATTGGCGTTTTCGTCACCGGCTTCGGCTATTATTTTTATTTTATGGCCATTCGCTATGCCGATGCATCCACGGCCTCCATGGCGTTTTTCATCAAACCGGCCATCGCTCCTGCCTTTGCTGTTCTTCTGTTGAAGGAGGTTTTGCTGTGGAACACCTTCCTGGGCATTGTCCTGATCGTGGGAGCGTCGTTTATCACCCTGTCGGGTGTGCCCGGCAGGCGCAGCAGCGATGCAGAAATAGAGAACAAAAGAAAAGAGGAATTTGACAGGGGGGGAGCTCCGTGAGTGAAAAGTGGCTTGAGCAGATTGAAAGGACGATGAAGGACCGGATCCCGGCCCCCATCGGGAAATATCGTTTTTTTTCCGTGCTGGTGCCTCTGGTAGAGATGGATGGCGAGCTCCAGGTCCTCTATGAGGTGCGCAGCGATCTTTTGATCAAGCAGCCGGGAGAGGTCTGCTTTCCCGGTGGCGCCATGGAACCGGGCGAGACCCCGGAGGAGTGCGCCGTGCGGGAAACCTGCGAGGAGTTGGGCATTTCTCCGGATGCCGTTCGGGTATTGGGGCAGCTGGACACGCTGCACACTTACAGCAATTTTACCATGTATGCCTTTTTAGGCGTGATCGCGGGGGCATCGCTGGCCCTGGGGACACCCAACCGAGATGAGGTGAAAGAAACCTTTTTTGTCCCCCTCCGAGAAGTGCTGGAGCAGTCTCCCTATATCTATAAAATGGACGTGATCCCTGACATCCGCGAGGATTTCCCTTATGAAAAGGTGCGATTTGATGACAGCTATAACTGGAGAAAGGGCAGGGCGGAGATCCCCATCTACCTTCACGAGGATCGGGTCATCTGGGGCCTGACGGGGCGGATCACCAAGAACCTGGCGGAGATTATCAGAAGTGCGGAGGAGGGCGAGGAAGGATGAAACTGCAGATAGCGCTTTGTCAGATGAAGGTCACCGACAGCAAGGAAGAAAACTGGAAAAAAGCCGGTGACATGGCGGCAGAGGCCGCAGCCCGGGGCGCCGAAATGGTAGTGCTGCCGGAGATGTGGAACTGCCCCTACTCCAACGATTATTTTCCGCTCTTTGCTGAGAGAGAGGGCGGCGAAACCATGGCATTTTTGTCGGAAACGGCACGCAGCCGCAAGCTCTGGATTATCGGTGGATCCATTCCGGAGCGGGAGGGGGATCGGGTCTACAACACCAGCTACTCCTTTGACCCTGCGGGCAAGCTGATCGGGAAGCATCGGAAGGTACACCTCTTTGACATCGACATCGCCGGCGGCATTCGGTTTATGGAATCGGAAACGTTGACGGCGGGAGATCGGTATACTCTGATTGAGACTGGTTTTGGACGGGTGGGCATCGCCATTTGCTTTGACGTTCGCTTCCCGGAGATGTTTCGCAGTATGGCCCTGGCGGGCGCCGAACTGATCGTGGTCCCCGGTGCCTTTAATATGACCACGGGGCCGGCCCATTGGGAACTGACCATGCGGGCCAGAGCACTGGACAATCAGGTGTATGTGGCCGCCTGCTCTCCTGCCAGGGATACGACGGGGCCGTATGTTGCCTACGGAAATTCCTGTGTGGCCAACCCGTGGGGCGAGCTGTGCGGGAAAGCGGACGCGTCGGAGACCATCGTTACCGCCCAGCTGGACAGCGGCTTTATCCGGGACATCCGGGAGCAATTGCCGCTGCTGAAGGCTCGCCGTCCGCAGGTGTACGGCAACGAGCGTTTTTGAAGGCATTTACCGGTTGCCGCTAACGATTCCCTTTCGGAAGAAAAATCCTTTGCAAGGGGAACGGGTTTAGATATAATGTACCTGTCCGTGCTTGCGGCTCTTTGATGGCAAAAACAGGAGGACGAAAGGAGAAAACGATGAAACGAATGGCAGCGGTGTTGCTGGTACTGACGCTGGCTTTTTCCCTGGCGGCTTGCGGCGGGAGCACCGAGGGCACGGAAACCGACAGCGCTGAGATCGCCATGATCACGGATCTCGGGACCATCAATGACAAGTCCTTTAATCAGGGGACCTGGGAAGGGATCATGGCCTATGCGACGGAAAACAGCATCACTCACAGATACTACACTCCCGTGGATGCGACCATCGACGCCTATCTGGCCGCTATACAGATGGCTGTGGACGGAGGCGCCAAGGTAGTCGTTACGCCCGGATACCTGTTTGAAACCCCTGTTTACCTGGCGCAGGAGCTATACCCCTCCATTCACTTCATTCTGATCGACGGGACGCCCCACAATGCGGATTACAGCGATTACCGCATCGATCCCAACACAGCGGTTCTCTCCTTTGCGGAGGAGCAGTCCGGCTATCTGGCCGGGTATGCGGCGGTGAAGGACGGCTACACCAGGCTGGGTTTCATGGGCGGTATGGCCGTGCC